>JAIQFR010000090.1 GCA_020073205.1 Terriglobia bacterium | reverse complement strand
GAAGACGTAACCGACCTCCGCGAACACCCCCGAGTCGGCGAGCTTCCTGGCCGCGGCTTTCACCGCGTCCTGGTCGATCTCGCTCCCGAGCTTCAGTCCGCTGGACTGCGCGATTTCCGTCGTGGAGTAACGCGTCGACCCGACGGCCTGGACCCCCAAGAGCCGTAGGGGCGCGGCCGCAGCCAACGCTCCCAGCGCCAGGACCGCGATGAGCGCGGATCGCACGGGAGGCGTCGGCATCACGATCACGGATCTCGATGAGAGCTTCGTCGATGTCGTCCCCCGGAACATCGTGGATCGACTCACGAGATTCTCGATCTCCGGAGTACCGCGGTTCAACGAGGTGTGTCCGGGACGCGCGCGCCGTGTCGCGCGGGAATGGACCCGCCGGACGACAAGCACCCGGTCGTCGCGAGAATCGACCCCGGCGGACGCGCTCCCCGGTCAGCGGCCGCCGGGGTCGACCCGTCGGAGACCTTACGGCTTCCCGACGTTCAATCCGGTGGCCTCACGCGCAGAACCTGGGATCCTCGGAGCAGAGGGCGCACATCGTGTGCGCCAGGGGGCAAAACCTGTTCTTCTGTTCGTTCGCTTGCGGACGGACGACCCATTTCATGACGTTCCTCCGTCTCAGAAGTTATGCGCCGCTTCGAAGGCCGGCCGGGACGGACCGCCGACGTCTCTCCCGGAATGGGACGACTCCGGCCCTGCCGGCCACCGGCGTGCGGGTACCGATCTACGCTTCTCCGTCCCCAGCGTCAAGGTGTCGCTGCGCGGCGGGGTCGATTCCGCGGTCCCGCGGCGGCGCGCCGCGCAGAACGCGTGCGCTCGATCAGGCGGCTCTTCGCCCCTCGCCGCCGCCGACCTTCACCGCCATCGCGAACACGGCGAGAGCCATCCCCAACCTCCACCACGCGATCGGTACGAACCCGAATAGGTGCTGGGCGGAAATCACCTTAGGGGATAGGAGCTCGAAGCTGCGAATCCGCGGCAGCCTCCGGTAGTGAGACGCTATTCACCCCCGCCTACTACCCCGAAAACCACTAACCCAGCCGATTCTCCTCCCGGTGCCCGGGACCGTCCGCGTCGCGCGACGTCTTACTTGAGCCGGTGGTACTTGAAGACGTCCGTGCTCTCCTTGCCGTTCGCCTTCCAGGCCCACGCCTGCGTGATGCTGTCGGGGCCCTCGAAGGTGACGGTCAGTCCATTCATGTGCCCGTCGTCGGGCGACTTCAGGTTCGTCGCATCGAGATAGGCGAACGTCAGCTTGTTCGGGTCGGCCGACGGTTTCGCGACCATCCGCGGCTGGTTCCCCGCGCCGCAGTAGTGCGTGAGCATCAGCTTGGAGCCGTCGAGGTGGTACATCGTCACCATCGCCTCCGGCTCCTTCCCGTAGCTGATCGTCTCGACGATCGCCGAACCGCCGGAGACCACCTTGTACGTCACCGTCGTCGCGGAGCCGTCCTCGTGCTTCGCCTCCCAGGTGCCGGCGAGCGACTTGAGCTTCTCGAATCCCGCGTTGCCGGACGGCTCCGCGAGCGCGGCGAGGGTCGAGATCGCGATGACGGGCAGCAACGCCGAGAATCGATGAGCAAGGATACGCGTCCTCATGGTTCGACCTCCTCTGGAAAGCAACGATTGTACGCCAACCGGCCGACCCGGCCCTCCCCCCGCAACGGGGGCCGGACGCGCGGACCCCGGCCTGCTCCATGAGAAGGACTTCTTCGCGTTCCTGGCGGGCCGCTTCCGGCGTGACTGCGGCTACAATGTCGGGTGTGAACCGCGACGCGTACCCGACCCGCCTGATCCGTCCGGGGGAGCCCGAGCCGGAGGACCTGCGCGCCACCACGCCCGAGGAACGAATCGAGATGATGTGGCCTCTGGTGGTGGACACCTGGGCCTTCATGGGGAGTGACGTGGATGAATCCGGACTACAGAGACATGTTGTCCGCGTTGTCCGAGGCGGGCGTTGAATACCTGGTGGTCGGCGCCTACGCGATGGCGGTCCATGGCGTTCCTCGCGCAACCGGCGACCTGGATGTCTGGATCAGGCCGTCGTCCGACAACGCCACGCGGGCGATCGCGGCCCTCCGGCGCTTTGGCGCGCCCCTTCAGGACCTGACCACGTCGGACCTGTGCCGGCCCGGCACCGTGTTCCAGATCGGCGTTGCTCCCAGACGCATCGACATGCTCACGGCCATCGATGCCGTCTCTTTCGACGAGGCCTGGAAGGCGCGGGCATCGATCCGCGTCGACGACTTCGAGGTGTGGGTCATCGGCCGCGACGCGCTTCTCAAGAACAAGCGCGCCACGGGGCGGCCGCGTGACCGGGCGGACGCGGAGCAGCTCGAGCGCGGCGACTGAGGGACTGCGCGGAGCCTCCCGGCGGGATGAAGAGCGGCCGGGTCCGACGCCCGGACTCCGCCTCGTGCAGCAGCGATGCCGGCGCCGGGAGCCCGGGCGAGCTCGCGGCGCCGGCGATCTCCGGAGGATTCGCAAACGCCCACGCCTGCTCGACGTACGCGTCCGCCAGGGCACGAAGCTCGGCAATATCCCCCTTCCCCGCCAACGCCGCTGCCGCCCGCTCTCGCGTCGCGGCGTGGATCTCCGAATCGTGGGCATAGCGCTCGCGGATCTCCCGCTCGACGATCGCGCCGCGGACGAGAGTCTCCGCGGTCAGCACCGAGTCGTTCCCGAGCGCGTCGAATACCTCGCGGAGAACATCCGGCGCTCTGGACTACGCGGTCATCCGCGCCATCTCGCGCTGGAGGTCGTCGTGCGTGATCACGCGGTGCCAGCGCTCCTCGAGGGCGCGGCTTCCCCGCACGATGTCGTCCACCTTGGCGCGCAACGTCTCCTCGGACACCACCGCCTCGAGCGGCGGCTTCGGCCCGGGGTTCTGTTCCGGCCAGATCCGGTGCGCCGACCACACGCGCTCGATGGCTCTCTGAGCCGCCTCGCGGTCCTCGAAGTCAGGGCTTGCGCGGGAGCGTCGCCCGCCCGAGGACGTCCGAGGCAGAGCAGGAGGGTAGCGACGAGAAGGAACGCTGGCTTGAACGCACGCATCGACGTTGACCTCCGAGGTTCAGGGAGGTCATACGGGAGTTCGCGCGAGACGTCATGTCGCAAGAAGATGCCGCGGGCGCCGTCGCGACCCCGGTGCGCCGCCCGCGCGGGATCGGCCCACCGAACGGGACGAGACGACGGGAGCGAGCGACGCCCGCGGAGCTCGCGGACTTAGCCGGCGAGCCCGCAGTGATGCGCGCCGTCGCAGTGGGCGAGGCAGAGGTTGCAGTAGAAATGGCCGGTGTCGAAGCAGATGTACCCAGGGCAGTCCACGGGACATTTGCTGCACGGCTTGATCTGCGCCGGCGCTGCGAAAAGCGTGGTACTGCCGGCGAGAACGGCCGCAAGGGCCAGCGTCACGACTCCGGCGCCAATCCACCTTCTTACCTTGCTCATGGGCGTCTCCGTTGGGGGCTCCGCGCCCCTTGGGTCGACACTACATATACGACCATTTGCCGTGCGGACCGCCTGGGAGTTCACCGAGCCCTCCCGGCGAAGCTCGGGACCGAGTCCCGAGTGTCGCCGCGCACCGGAGGAACCCCGTGCGCATCGCGAGAACCCGCCTGCACCCGCGCCGCGAACGGCGGGGATAGCGCAGGCATCGAATCCGCGGAGGACGCACTCCGTCCTGCGTCGCGGAACGTCGCAGGGGATAGGAACGCGAAGCTGCAAGTCCGCCTCGATTCGCCGCCGGATCTCTACACGCAGTACGTGCGCCAGATTCCGCGGCCGGCCCTCGCCCGAATCAAGGAATCACGCGAATCCAGAGCTGGTCGATGGACACCGTCTCGAGAATCTGGTTCCCCTGCGTGTGGTCCACGTCCACGAGGCGCAGGATCACGTTGCCGACGACGCTCGCCGGAATGTTCCAATACATGTCGCGGTTGATGTTCGAGCTGGGCACGCTCGACCCTTCCACGACGTTGAAGGTGTTTCCCCCATCCGTGGAGTACTCGTACCGGAAGACCTCGTAAGAAGCCAGCGTCGTCCGGAAAGCCTCCGCGTGGACTTCCTTGATCGATCCCGCGGGGACCGTGAAGTTCCAGAGTTGCTCCATCCGGCTGTACCGTTTCTGGGTCGGGCCGCTGGTCGAGAGTACCTCGGTGATCGCCTCGCAGGTGTCGTCGGACGCCAGCGTCGCGGGGTAGGTTCCGCTGACGGTGCCGAAGACGGAGGTCTCCCCCGTCGCGAACGAATCGAGGACCGGCACTCCGGCGCACCGGCCGGGGTCGTTGTTGATCCTCTCCGCGTCGGTCGAGGTCGTCCCGAGCGAGCCCAGGCCGCAGTCGTAGTTCTGCGCCTGCGCGAGGTAGAAGAACCCCTGCCCCGGGGCCGGCACGTCCGGGTCCTCGTAGTAGCAATCGGCCAGACCCTGGACGACGCAGCTCCCGAACTCGTTCGGCGCCTTGGCCGACAGGTTCCCCCGGAGGAACGCGTACGCGTCGGCGACGGTCTGGCGCGTGCATGCGAGGATCGTCGTCGTGCCGGACCGATCCGCGGAAATCGACGTGGACTCGGCGGGAGTCCGGTCGTTCCCGTCCAGAGGCTGGCAATCGCACGCGTCGCCCGCGCCGTCGTAGTCGCTGTCCGCCTGGGGGTACGGATTCGCCACGAACGGGCAGTTGTCGCAGAGGTCGCCGATACCGTCCCCGTCGGTGTCGCGCTGTGCCGGATTGTACGCGTTCAGGCAGTTGTCCACGTTCCCGCACACGCCGTCGTGGTCCACGTCGTTGTTCGGATCGAGGGGGCACGCGTCGCAGGCGTCGCCGAGTCCGTCGCCGTCGGAATCCGTCTGGGCCGGGTTCGGCGTCGTCGGGCAGTTGTCGGTGTTGCCGCACACGCCGTCCGAGTCCACGTCGTTCAGGGGATCGGCCGGGCAGGGATCCACGCTGTTGCACAACCCGTCCCCGTCGCTGTCGGGATCCCCCGGCGTGTACCGGCCGCCGTCGGTCCGGTAGCCCGAGGCGTCGCTCCCGCCCCAGACCAGCATCTCGCTTCCCGTCCAGACCGCGCTGGCGTACGCCCGCCCTGCGGGCGCGCCCGAGGCGCCCATCGACGTCCACGCATCTTTCACCGGATCGTAGAGCGCCCCGGTGTTCACGTACCCAGGCGCCCCTCCCCACACGATCAAGCGGGAGCCGGACCAGACGGCGGTCCCGCCGCCCGTGGCGGTCGGCGCACCGACCGTGGTCATCAGCGACCAGGTGCCGCTGGCGAGATCGTAGGCGGCGCCGTGATTGAAGTTGGACCACGTGGTCAGAAGCTTGGCCCCGGTGAACATCGCATCGCCCCGCTCGGTCGAGATGGCAGTGTCGGGGCTCGTTGCGATGGCCGTCCACGAGCCGGTCGCCGGGTCGTATCGTCCACCGCTCGTGAGTTTGCTGAAGCCGCAGTAACTCAACATGTGGAAATCCTGTTTTCCACCCCAGACGATCATCTCCGAACCGGTCCAGAACACGAAGTGCTCGTAACGCGCCCACGGCAGCGACCCCGAGCTGCCGGTGGAAGTCCAGGAATCCGAGCCCGGATCGTAGACGCCCCCATCGGACCGCTGGCCGTCGCAACTCGGTTGGACGGATCCGATGGTGCCGCCCCAGACGATCATCCGTGTGCCGGTCCATACGGCGGTGTGGCCCGAGCGCGCCGACGGCGCTCCCGTGACGCTGGTCGACTGCCACGAATCGGCGGCCAGGTCGTAGCGCCCGCCGGTGTTCACCCGGCCCGTTGCCGTGTAGCCGCCCCAGACGATCATCTCGGTTCCCGTCCACACGGCGGTCGTGCCCCGGCCGGTCGGTGCTCCGTCCACCGTGACGGCGGTCCAGGCGTCGAGGACCGGATCGTAGACGGCACCGGTGTTCTCGTAGACTGTGGTGTAGCCGCCCCACACGATCATCTCGCTCCCGGTCCAGACGGTCGATTGACTGATCCGGCCCGAGGGAGCCCCCGTGATCCCCATCGGTCCCCACACGTCGTCCGGGCACGAAGCGAAAGGGACAACGGAGGCTGGGATCGCACGGTCGAGCTGGCAAGCATCGAGGGACCCCGCGAGCCGGCGGACAAGGACGGGCCGTGCGAGGCATTCGGCAATCCGCAGCGGATCGTTCCCGAGCGCCGCGTACAGCTCGGCGAGCCGTTCGGGATAGCGCGAGCGGGCCTCGATGCGCTCCATCTCCCGGTCGAGCATCGCCGGGGTGATCGGCGTCGCGGCCTCGAGCTCCCCCGCAAGCCGGAGGTACTCCCTCACCTTTCTCTCGATGATGGCGCGCGGGACGGCTTCCTCGAACGGCCTCGTCGCGCCGATACGGTGCGAGTAGGCCACGCGTTCGATCGCCGTCTGGGCCGCGACGCGCTCGTCGAACGTGAGCGTCTGGGCTACGGCCGGCGTCGCCGCCGGCACGAGCAACCCGAGGGCCAAGACCACGAACGGATTCCCGCCGAAGGTACGCTTTCGCATGGCCGCCCTCCCCGCTGCGAAACCCGCCGGGCCGGAGCCACCCTTCGGCACTTCCGACCTCGACGGTCGGTTCCATGAGCCTACGGGAGTGTATACACCCAAGTCAATCGAGAAACTAGTGATCGAATCGATCGGTCACGGTCCCTTGGACGCCGCGCGTCGGCTTCGACGCCCAAGCGAGGAGCGGTGTGCGGCCCGTGCGCGGGTCGGCTATTCTGAGCGACGGGCGCGCGGATTCGACGGTGGATTGGAGTGCGGTCCCGGATGAGCACGACGAAAGCACGGGGAATGGCGAACTGGGGAGCGGGACGTGTCACGGCGGAGGCCGAGGCTCGCTTCCTCGAAGGCGTGGCCTATTGCGAGAGGTTCTTCATGGGTCAGGGCGAAGCGCAGAAGGCTCTCCTCAAGCTCACCGCCATCCTGGAGTCGGAAGGGATCCCGTACGCGATCATCGGCGCGCTGGCGCTGAACGAGTACGGTCATCGTCGCGCGACGGTCGACGTCGACATCATCCTCCGCGAGGTCGATCTCGCGGCGTTCAAGGCCCGCCACCTGGGTCGCGGGTACGAGGAACGGGTAGCGGGAACGGGGAAGCTGGTCGACACCGAGTACGACGTTCACGTGGACATCCTCAGCGCCGGTCGTTTTCCCGGCGACGGGAAGCCGAAGCCGATCGCATTTCCCGACCCTGCGACGACGGCGATCCGCGGATCGACCTTCGCGCTCCTGCCCCTGCCGCGTTTCCTCGAACTCAAGCTCGCATCCGGAATGAGCGCTCCGCACCGGCTGCACGATCTCGCCGACGTGCTCGATCTCGTTCGAAGCGCCGGACTCTCCCTGGATCTCGCCGAGAAGCTCCACCCGTGGGTGCGCGACAAGTACCGGGAGTTGTGGAGCGCGGCTCAGGGCGAAGATCCGTACTGATCGCCGGCGACTTGTCCGGCCTCGCCACCGTACAAGCGGAAACGGGGAAATTGGTCGACGCCGAGTACGACGTTCGCGTGGACGTCTTCATCGCCGGTCGGTTTCCCGGCGACGGGAGGCCGAAGCCGATCTCCACCCGTGGGTGCGCGAGAAGTACCGGGACCTGTGGAGCGCGGCACAGGGCGAACGTCTGGCACCTCCAGCCGCTGCTCCACGCCATCGAGTCGTTCGAGCAATTGGCGGACAGGTTCGATTACTGGGCGAGGAGCGAGAGGTTGTTGTAGCGAGGCGGAAGGAAGGGGCAGAGCGAACGGGCCTCCGGCTTGCCCGGCGGACCGCGCCGCATAGGAAAGAGGGAGTCTGAATTACCGCCCGCGCTCGATCTCAACTTCCATTCTCCTCTCGGTACCCGGACCGTTTGCGATTCAAAGCCGAACATATCAAGTATGCGCCGTGGCAGGTGTGATATTTTCTTTCCGGGTTCATCGCCTCATGGAAAGTGAGATTCTCGAAGTGAACCATGTCACCCGATGAGCGAGACACGTTCCGCGCGATGGCGATGTCGCGGCTTCGGGCGGTGCTGCTGGACGAGAAGACGCTGGCGGCCATCGTGCTGGCAGGCGTCACGCTGTGGACGAACTACCTCACCGCGACGAAGGTAGCCTCCATCGACTTCTTCCATTACTGGTTCGCCTCCCGCGCCGTCTCCGAGCGAATGGTCCCGGACATCTACAGTGACGAGGGGCGCCGATTGCTGAGTCAGCGCTCACTGGAGCTGGCCGCCGCGTCACGCAGCCAGCAGCTGCATAAGGCGGCCACCGCCGTCGCCAAGTTCAACAACAACGAGGTGCACACCACCGGCACGCCATTCGCGTACTGCTTCTTCGGGCTCTTCAGCACGGGCGAGTACCGGCGCGACCTGTCGGCCTATGCGTTGTTCTGCACGGCCTGTCTGGCTGTCTCGATCCTGGTCCTGTGCCGCACGCTGGGCTTCTCGCTGGCGGCTTCTCTGGTGATCCTGGTCGTGACGGCGACCTCGGCGCCGCTGAATTCGGAGATCCTCGTCGGCAACGTCAACCAGATCCAGCTGGCGCTACTGGCGGCGATCGTTTGGCTGCAATCAAGGCGGCAGTCCCTCTGGGCCGACCTCCTCACGGGTGCGGTGGGGGTGACGGCCGCCATGTTCAAGCCCAACCTGGCGCTGGTCGGGGTGACTCTGGCGGCGGTGTGGGCTTGCAACCGCCGACTGGACAAGCTGGGTCGAGTCGCTCTGGGCGGCGCTGCGGGGGCGGCCCTGGTTGCGGGAATTTCCATGCTCTACTTCGGCTCGGCGAACTGCTTTGGCCAATGGCTGCAGAACGTCCCGAGGCTGATGCGAAACGACTACACGCTCGAGATGGGGAACTTCAGCCTCCCCCGAATCCTGAGTGGCACGCTGCACTTCGACCCCTCGTGGATACTGCTGGTTGGCCTTCTGGCGGTGTTCGTCGTGTGCGCGCTGCTGGGGCGTGGGCGCGGCGGCGACCCCGGCGAGGAGTCCTTCCGGCAAGCGTACCTGGCGGTGTGCATTGCGGCCGCCATCAGTCTGGTGGCGACGCCTCTGATATGGCTGCACTACTTCCTGCTGACCTTCCCGCTGGCGATCTACCTCCTGCAGCCGCGGCTGTCGTCCCCGCGTGCGGTCGTCGTTCTGCGCGTCATGACCGCCGTGGCGCTGCTGTTCCTGAGCAAGCCGATGATGGAGAACGAGGTCTTGGATTACCCCACGAAGGTGGCGGTGACGAACCTGGGCGTGCTGATGCTGCTGGCCGGCGGCCTGTGGCAGCTCATGACCCTCAAGCGCGACGACCCGGCGCCGCTGCTCGGTCTTCGCGCCGACGGGACCGTATCCCCAGGGGTTGAAAGGGATGACACACGCGACGGCGGTCGTGTCTCCTCCTCCCGACCGTTCTGAGTCTGTTTTCGCCGAACGGTCCGGTCACTCTTGCGGATAGGAACTCGAAACTGCGAATCCGCGGCGGCGTCCCGTATCGGAACGCCAGGTCACCCCGCCGCCCTTTCGCGGAGACGAGGACGCCGGGGGGCGCGCTCCGGCGCGCCCCCGGCGGGGAATCAGGGACAGGCGTTGGCGGACGCCGCGATCGCGGCGTCTCTCGAGCCGACTTCAGAAGGCGATCCTTCGTCGAAGGTCCCCACGCCGCAGGCGTTGTAGAAGCGGACGAGGAACCAGTCCGCATCGCCGGCTGCCGGAACGTGCGCGTCGACGAAGGTCGTCGCACCGACGTCGTTCGCGAGGCACGCGTCCGTCGATGCCGTGAAGCCGCCGCCGTGCAGCGTGCCGAGCGTGCCGCGGACGAGGTCGTAGCCGGTGGCGCCGACCGCCGGAGCCCAGCTCATGCCGCCGGAGAGCGTCAGGTAAAGCAGGCCGGTCGTCGAGCCCGGCGCGGTGCAGGCGCCGGTCGTGCAGCTGCCGGCGTTGCCGGCGTTGGTGACGGTTGCCGTGTCTACGTACCACCCGGTGCCCGTGGCGGAGGAGTCGTTGCCCTCGTGCCACCGCAACCGGATCGTCCTGTTCACGAGATTGGCGTCGCCCCCCAGGTTGACGGACACCTGGGTGGGCGTTCCCACGGTCCCTCCGCACCAGGCCGGCTTGCCGGCGAGCGGGTTCGAATAGCCCGAGTTGACCGTGCCCGTGTAGGCGCCGGCGGTGAAGTCCGCGGCCGGCACGACCGTCCACGTCGTCCCGTCCGGCGAGGACTCGAGGGTGCCGGCGTCGTAACAGGTCGATGTCGAGCCCTCGAACGCGTACGTGTGCCAGAAGCTCATCGTGGTCGTGGAGCCGACGGCGAACGACGGGCTGGTGAGGACCATGTCGGACACGCTCGAGACGTCCTGCGCGAACCAGGAGTGGGTCCCGTCGTGCGGCCTCGTCGTGGACCAGGTCCAGTTCGTCGACCCCGAGATGGCGTTGTGCGTCCAGTCGGCGAGGTCGAACCCGCCGCCGGAGAGCGACCCCTCGAACGTGTCGGTCCAGCTCGTCAGGTTCCCCGGGCCGGTGGGGAAGGCGCTCTTAGCGGTCACGTTCGATTCCTCGACGCCGTTCGTCGTGTCGACCGCGCGGACGATGTAGTAGTAGGTCGTCCGGTCGCCGATCCCGACCGCATCGGCGTAGGACGTCCCGGTGAGACCCGTGGCGATCCTGTTGGCGGGGGAGGGCGTGAACCCGGCCGTCGTGCCGCGGTAGACGTTGTACTGAAGCGGGGTGGAGCAGTTCGAGGTGCCGGCGCTCCAGCCGACGCTCAGGGTGCAGGTCGAGGCGCTCGCGTTCGAGACGCCGGTCGCGCCCGCGAAGGTCGGCGGGAAGAGGCAGTTGCCCGTCGCCACCGCGTCGGCCTGGTTGGAATTGACGGACGTGCACGAGACGCCGTCCGTCGACCGGACGACGTAGTAGTAGCGCGATCCGCCGCTGACCGTGTCGTCGTCGAACGTGTAGCCCGGGCCGCCGGCGATTCCCGGGCTCGTGTCGGCGACCGTTCCGATCTGTGTGTACGGCCCGCCGTCCGTCGTCGAGCGGTAGACCTTGTAGGAGGCGACCGACGCCATCGCCGAGTCGTTCCAGCTGACCGCGATCCGGTGGAATTGCGGCGCCGTCGCCGCGGCGAACGGGGCTTCCGGCGGCGTCACGCACCCTGTGCCGACCTCGCACGCTCCGCCGATCTGGGCGTTCCCGACCGAGACCGCGTCCACGTACCAGCCGGTGACCGACACGCTGAGGTCGTTTCCCTCGTGCCAGCGGAGCTGGATCGTCTTGCCGAGCAGGCCGGCATCCGTACCGAGGTTGACCGAAACCAGGGTCGGGGTGCCGATCGTGCCGCCGCACCAGGCGGCCTTGTTGTAGATCGGATTCGAGCTCCCGTAGATCGTGCCGGTGTACGCGCCGGCGGTGAAATCGGTCGCCGGCACCACGGTCCAGGTGGTCCCGTCGGCGGACCACTCGAGCGTGCCGCCGTCGTAGCACGTCGTCGTGCTCTCGAACGCGTACGTGTGCCAGAAGCTCAACGTGGTCGATGCGCCGACGCCGAACGCCGGGCTCGTGAGCGTCATGTCCGACGACGACGCCACGTCCTGCGCGAACCAGGAATGGGTCCCGTCGTGGACGTACGCCGTGGCCCACGCCCAATCCGTCGAGCCGGACCCGATCGCGTGGGTCCAGCCGGCCTGATCGAAGCCGCCGGCGGACTCGAAGGTGTCGGTCCAGCTGGAGGTCGTGATCGGCCCGGTCGGGGAACCGGTCTTCTGGACCGTGTTCGACTCCTCGGTGGCGTTGCCGGCGTCGACCGCGCGGACGACGTAGTAGTACGTCGTGCCCTTGGCGACCCCGACGGCGTCGGCGTACGTCGTCTGGGTGACGCCCGTCGCGATCCGGTTGGCAGAGGAAGGCGTGAAGCCCGAGGTCGTGTCGCGGTAGACGTTGTACTTCAGCGCGTTGCCGCAGGTCGACGCTCCGGCGCTCCACGAGAGGTTGAGCGTGCAGGTGGACTCGCCGGGGTTGCTCACGCCGCCGATGCCGGCGAAGGTCGGGGCGAGCAGGCAGGCGCCGGTCGCGATGCCGTCCACCTCGTTCGAGGCCGACGAAGTGCAGGCGAGGCCGTCGTTCGACTTCACGACGTAGTAGTAGTGCAATCCGCCGCTGACCGTGTCGTCGTCGAACGTGTAGCCCGGGCCGCCGCCGACGCCGGGGCTCGTGTCGGCCACCTCGGCGATCTGCTCGTACGGCCCGCCGCTCGCGGTCGAGCGGAGGATGTAGTACCGGGTGATGGACGTCGTGGAGGAATCGTCCCAGCTGATCGAGATCCGGTTGTCCTGCGGGACCGTGGCCGAAGCGGTCGGGGCCGGCGGAATGGCAAGGCAACCGCACGCGTCGAACTTGGCTGCGGCGACCCTCGTACCGCAGTTGGAGTTCGACAGCATGTACTCCGTGGTGAACCAGAACGTGCAGTCATCCGCGGGGTCGATGCCGGCGCCCGCGTAGTCGCCCCAGCGCTCGTTGCCCGTCTTCGAGTACGAGCCGTCCTGGATCGCGTACTCGCCCTGGGGCATCGTGCCGAGCGTGTCGGTCGAGAGGCGGCCCTTGTAGTAGATGGACGGGTAGTAGGGGGCTGCGCTGCCGGTCCGGGTGTAGACCATGGCGATGTTGCTCGACTGGTCGATCGTGATCGAGCCGACGGAGCGGTGCACCCCGGACTCGCCGCCGACGACGCCTTCCTGGTAGAGGCTCCACGAGCCGCCGCTTTCCGGCTTGCGCAGCTCGAACCAGCGGAGCGCTGCATGGTCGGTGCCGTCCACGTCCTCGACGAAAGTCCCGACCAGTGCCTGGTGGTCGCCGAAGTTCCGGTACACGAAGGGGTGGTGCAGCGGCTCGCGGATCGGGTCGATCTTCTGCGTCGTGCCCGGCTGGGGCATGCAGTTCCACGTGCTGCCCAGGCCGCAGAGCGTCGCGTCGTAATCCCCGATGTGGAGGGACGTCAGCTGCGTCAGGGTCGAATTGGCCGGTGTCGCCCAGTCGACGCTGAGCGCCCACATCTCCAGGAGGTCATAGGTCGGCGTGCTGGCGCCGTCCTGGGACTCGTCGTCTCGCGGCCTCACGAAGACGGCGGGTTCCCCGTTCGGAGGGGGCGTCTGTCCCTGCATCCCGCCCGGGAGGACCAGCTGGAAGCTGAAGTTCGGTAGGCTCGCCACGGTGAATTTCTGGAACGTGGCGGCTTGTCCGGCGAGCATCTTGGCCCGGTCGAAGGCGAAGAGGTCCTTACCCGACGACCCCGCGTTCGCGCCCATGACGTAGGACCCGCCGGTCCCGTTCTGGGGCCAGACGCCGTACTTCGGATAGTCGGTGGTGCTGGACTCCACCGCGAAGGCGTAAGCGTAGTACGTACCCGTGGGGTCGCCCGAGGTCGAGACGTAGACGCAGACGTCGCCGCCGCTTGCGGGCAGCTCGGTGAGGAGCCAGCGGTCGGCCGCGCGGTCGTAGTTGACCACCACGTCGCAGAAGCCGCTGTTGCAAGGGGAAGAGGACGCCATCTCCTCCAGGGTGAAGGTCTTCACGACGGCGCCGGTGGCCTTGTTCAGGACCTGGATCGACGAGACCGACTGGTTCGTCCCCTGGAGGAAGTAGGCGAGGCCCACGTCGCCGTTCGTGTCGGGCGGCGATACGGAGGACGATTGGCCCGCGTAGTTGTGCACGAGCGTGGCGAAGGAGTCAGGGAGCTTGGGCCCCCCGAGCTCCTGCAGCTTCATCAACGGGTCCACTCTCGGCTCGATCGGGTACTCGATCGGGATGATGCCGAAGGTCTCGCGGCGCTTCGCCTCGAGGCCGAAGAGGTTCGGGTCGGGCACGAAATCGGGCAGGTCGCGCACCGCCCTGGTGATCGTGGGCACGACCGGCTCGCCGACCAGTTGGGGGCCGGTCGGCGGCTGGATCTCTTCCTCGGCGAACGCGAACCCCGTCAGCAGGACGAATACCAGAAGCGCAGACCACTTGAGTCCCGGCACCAACCGTTTTCGCATCTTCTCCCCCCGCAACCCGAGAATCGGGCGCACGACGTGCGAAATATACGGCGACTCGAGGCCAAAGAGCGAGAGATTCTCCTCGTGAGGCCCCGGCTGGCGCCCGCGTTCGGACGCGCCGGGACAGGGAATCGAGGTCGAGTTCGCGCTCGTAGCGGCGCTCGTCCTCGCAATTCGACCTCGCCCGTCTCCTGGCAAGACCTCCAGCCACTCCGGTCGGAGACCGCAATCGCCACCCCCCGGGACCGCGGATGGAAGCCGCGACACGTCGGCAGCGTCCGGTACCGGAACGCGAGCTGCGGACCGTCCCGCGGAGAAAGGCCGGCTAGGGCCGGGTGGCGAGCCGGAAGATCACGATCGCGCTCCGCCCGTCCTTCAAGTTCGCGTCGATGAGAATCTCCGGCCGCCCGTCGCCGTCGAGGTCGATTGGCCGCGGCGACCCGAGCCCGGCTCGGCGCGTTTCCGCCGACATCCCTTCCGATCCGACGCTCACCACGATGCTGCCGGACGAGGCCAACGAGGAAAAGGAAGGTAGCGGAAGGGAGTAGCGCGGCGTTGCCGCGACGATCCCCTCCCCCTTGGGCGGAGCTTTCACGCCGGGGAAGATCAGGACCTTTCCCTCCGCGAGCACGAGGAGATCCGCCGCCCCGTCCCCGTCGATATCGCGGCCATACTCGAGGAACGTCCGATCACCGTCCTTAGCGTCGATCGTCGTCCCTCGCGGCGTCGGGTCGAAGCTCCCGTCCTCATTCCGCAAGAACGCGTCCAGTTTCACCGCGTCCTTCTTCATCCCCTTCCAGTAGGAGACGACGAGATCCGTCCGGCCGTCGCCGTTCACGTCGAGGAACACGGGCTCGACGGATTGCCAGAGGCTCGCGCCAATGTCCGCGGCGAGGACGGGAGCCTTCCCGGCTTTCGTCCGATCCTCCTCGAGGAGGAACAGCCGGAGCCACTTCTCGCCGAAGATCTTGAGCTTGTTCGCGGGCGTCGTCGTGACGATCATCGCCGGGCGTCCGTCGAGGGAGCGATAGAACCGGTCGTGGAGCCACTCCCTCGCCGGGAGCTTCGACCAGCACTCGACCGCGCGGCGCGCCGGCTCCGCGGAGGGATCGAGGAGGATCGATCGAAGTCGGTCCGACCGTATCTCTCCGTCGCCGTCGCCGCTCGCCGCCAGCATCGAGGTGCCGCCGGGGCGTGCTCCGATCTCCGTCACGGAGGGTGTGATGACCCGGATTCGGCGTCCCGACATCGAGGTCGAAACGGGAAGGGGCGTGTTCGACGCCAGGCCGAAGCGGCCGTCCGCGAGCCGGCCGTACGCGTGGAGGCCCTCCGCGGTCGCGACCGGGAAGAGCGCTCCCGAGGTGGACGCCGAGCGGACGACCCTCGGCTCGCGCGCTCCTTCGCCGAGGGACGGGTCGGAAACGAGCGGCTCCGGCGCTCCCGCGAACCGCTTGCCCTCCGCGTCACGAAGCGAACGAATCTCCCCCGACAGGAAGATCAGAAGCTCCTCGTTCCCATCGCCGTCGAGGTCGAGCGCGTCGAGACCCTCAGCATCGGCCGGGAGGTCGTCTCGCAGGACTTCGAGCCCGCCGCTCCCCGAGGGATCGAGTCGTAGCAGCTCGGTCGGCGCGGCACGGGCTGCCTCCACGGGATCGACCCCGTCGCACGGCGTCGTAACCGCCCTCTGCTTCTCGTCCCGCTTCTGCAGGGTCGTCGGCCGCACCGTTCCCACGAGGAGGACGATGTCGCGGCTCCCGTCGGCCCGGCGCGGCAAGGCGTAACCTCGCAACGAGCCCGGGAGCACCGCGTCGAGTCGCGTTCCCCCCTCGACGCGCGCCAGGTGGACGCCTTCCGCGGGCGGAATCTCGGGTGGGGGAGGAGGGGCCTTCTTCGCGAGCGCGTCCTGGGCGGCGGCGGCGAGCGCGAGCAGGATCCACGCTGCGCGCCTCATCGGCCGCCCCCGCTGAGATACAGATCGAGCCTCACCGGCGGCGACACCTCCGCTTCGGGGGATGGGAGCGGCCTCACGAGAGAGAGATCGGCGCGACCGTCGCCGTCCAGATCGCGAATCCGTACCTGGGACACGTCCGACAGCTCGTCGTCCAGCTGGATCCTGACGTCGTACTTCGGCGAGAATCGGCAGCTGGGGCCTCCCCGACGGATCTCGATTGTCTTGCCTCCCCCCAGCCTCACGAAGTCGAGCTTCCCGTCCCCGTCGAGATCGCCGGCGATCTCCGTCAGGCGGTCGAACCGGAGGTCGTTGAGGTCGAACGTGAACCGGTCGTCGAGATCCTGACCGGTCACCTCGCGAAACCTCCCGTCCGCTCCCTGCGCCCAGACGTGGAACGCAAAGCCGACCGCGATCTTCTTCGTCGCGAGGACGCGGACGATCTGGAACACCGAGAAGTCGAGCGTCACGGTGACGAGGTCTCTTCGTCCGTCCCCGTCGAGGTCTCGAAAGGCGCCCGCGCTCTCCTCGCCGAAGACGTCGCCCACCGGGTAGCCGACGACCTCGATCTCCTGGTAGGGTGCCGCCTCGACGCGCAGGTCCCGGCCGACGTGGTGGAAGCTGTACTTGAAATGCGGCTCCTTGCCCTGCTTGAGCTCTCCGGCTCCCGAGTCGGACTGCGCGGACGTCACCGCCTCGATCCGGCCGTCGCCTTCGAGATCGGCGGAGACGACCGCGGCGGGCGCCGCCGGTAGGTCGATCGCCACGTGCCGGAGCGCGAGGGCTCGTCCATCCTTCGCGAGGACGGTGGCCGCGGTCAGCAATGCGAGGCTCGCCGCGATGACTCGTACTCGACGACGCATGCGCCCTCCTGCGCTCCTGGGATTCCGGAGCGTACCTCAATCGGGCCACTCGCAGAAGCGAACGGGTCTGCCGCCGGTAACGAGTCGATCTTCGCGCGATCACGGACGATCATGACCGAACGTTCCGGAGTCGCGCAGGTGACTAAGCCCGTCTTGTCCTCTTTGCTTTGCGAGGCCCGGGCTTCCGCTCGGCGCGCGGCTTCGGGGTCTTCCATCCCATTCGGTCGCTGAGCGAGGTGACGTGGGCGGTGTGGTGCGCGCCGTGCCAGGCGTAGAGGGCCAACGTCTTCTCGAGGGTGAGTGGGGCCTGATGCTCGGGGTGGATGAAGGTGCGAGCGAAGTCTCCGGGCCCGAGCGATTTGAGCAGGTTCACCCAGCGCTCGTGAATGGCGCCGAGCAAGGCGAGCGAGACCTCGACCGGTGTCTTGCGCACGTCGGCGAGCTCGGCCCAGCGCTTTTCGTCGTACGGCTTGATGGTCGGCACGTCTTCGGTGAGCGCCAGCTTGAAGCGGATGAAGGCGTTCATGTGACTGTCGG
>JAIQFR010000089.1 GCA_020073205.1 Terriglobia bacterium | reverse complement strand
TTGCGGCCTTCCTTGACCAGGTACTGCCGCGCGACCCGCTGCACGTCCTCGGGGGTCACGGCCTGGATGCGCGCGAGGGAGTCCTTGAAGTCCTGCACCGTGCCGACCGCGAGGTACTGCGTCAGCGTCTCGCGGATGCCGGTGTTCGTCTCGAGCCGGCCATAGAGACCCACGAGGGTCGCTTGCTTGAACCGCTGCAGCTCCTCGCCGGTGACGCCGTCCTTCAGGACCTTGTCGATCTCGGCTTGGAGCGCGGGCTCGAGCTCGCCGGGGCTCTTCCCCTGCGTGGGCGTCACCCGGAGCTCGAACGTCCCGCCCAGCTTCATCCCGTGCCAGGAGGCGGACGCGTTGGTGGCGATTTTCTGGTCGAGGACGAGGGCCTTGCGCAGGCGGCCGGAGGGCGGCCTCCCGCCTCCTTGACCCCCGGGCCGGCCCATGAACATCGGGGTGCCGCCCAGGATCCCGGCCAGGGCCTGGAGGGCCGGCGCATCCTTGTGAACGGCCGGCACCGACTTGAACACGAACTGGAGTGACGGGGTCGTCTCGACCTCCGCCGCCATCCGCTGCTCGGCCGGCTGCTTGGGCTCGAGCGTGATCACCTCCGGCACGCCCTTCGGATTCGCCGGGATCCGGCCGAAGTACCTCTGGGCGAGGGCGTAGGCGGCGTCGGGGTTGAAGTCGCCCACGAGGATCGCGGTGATGTTGTTGGGGGCGTAGTAGGTCGCGAAGAACGCGTTCGCCTGCTCCCGGGTCACCTGGGAGATGTCGCTCGGCCAGCCGATGACCTCCCAGTGATACGGGCTCGCCATCCAGGTCATCGCGTTGAAGGCCTCGTCCACCACCCCGCCCGGGCGCGACTCGAGGGTCTGGCGGCGCTCCTCGAGGATCACGTCGCGCTCGCTGTAGAACTCGCGGAACACCGGGTTCGCCAGCCGGTCGGACTCCAGCCAGAACCACAGCTCCAGCTTGTTCGACGGGAGGCTCACGATGTAGTTGGTCCGGTCCTCGCTGGTGCTCGCATTGAGGCCGGTCCCCCCGGCCTGCGTGTAGATCCGGTCCATCTCGTCCTTGACGACGAGCTCCCGCTGCTCCTTCACGAGACGGTCGAACTCGTCGAGCGCCTCCTGGAGCCGCGGCGTGCGGGCCTTGGGGTCCATCATGTCGGCGATCTCGCCCCGGCGCTGCTTCTCGCGCAGGACCGACATCTCCTCGCGGATCCGGCCCTGGACCTCGTCCTGCCGGTCGTTCAGCTCGGCGTCGCGGCGGGCGTCGCGGGTGCCGATCGTCTTCGTCCCCTTGAACATCATGTGCTCGAACATGTGGGCGATGCCGGTCATGCCGGGGCGCTCGTTGGCGCTCCCGACCCGCGCGAGCCACGCGCACGCGATGGTGGGCTGCTCGTGGCGCTCCACCATCACGAGGCGCATGCCGTTGGAGAGGGTTCGCTCCACCACCGGGACGTCTTCTGCCGCGACGGCTGTCGCCGCCAGGAGCACGGCGGCGAGCGCGAGGCCTCGGGTCAGGGTCATGGTTCCTCCTCGGAAGATGGCGGGGAGGACGACGATGACACAGGTGCCGCCGAAACGGAAGGCCTCGGAGCCGCGGGCAATGCCCTCGGCAGGATTCGGACCTGCAGCCAGCGGATCACGACGGAGAGCCTCGAGGGCGTCCCGGCGGACATCGACGGACGGCGGCCTTGCGCCCATAATGTTCCGTCCGGAACGGGTCGACGCCAAGGAGATCGCCATGCCCGGAAAGACGAACACGCCGCCCGCGCGCAAGTCCGCGAAGCCCGCCGCGACGCGCATGACGCTCGCCGAGACGATGTCCGCTCTAAAGAAGGCGGGCACCGCGCAGACGCGCAAGAGCTACGCTCGCCACGGAGCGGCGGAGCCGATGTTCGGAGTGAGCTTCGCCACGCTGAAGACGCTGCTGAAGCGCATCGGCGTCGATCACGAGCTCGCGCTGGCCTTGTGGGACACGGGCAATTTCGACGCACGCAATCTGGCGGTGAAGATCGCCGACCCCGCGCGGATGTCCCCTGCCGACCTCGACCGGTGGGCGAGGGTGCCGAGCGCACGGATGTGCTCGGGCTACGTGGCGCACCTCGCCGCCGAGGGACCTCATGCGAGGAGCCGGTCCGACGCGTGGCTCGCCGCGCCGGACGAGGCGAGGCGCTGCGCCGGGTGGTCGCTCGTCGGCGCGATGGCGATGCGCGACGCGGACGCGCCCGACGCGTGGTTCGTGGAGCGTCTAGCGGAGATCGAGACGTCGATTCAGGCGTCGCCGAACGCGCAGCGCGAGACGATGCTGCACGCCCTCATCGCGATCGGCTGCCGCAGCGCCGCCCTGCGCAGGTCCGTGACGGCCTCCGCCAAGCGGATCGGAAAGGTCTCGATCGATCACGGCGACACGGCCTGCAAGACGCCCGAAGCGGCGCCGACCCTCGAGAAGGCGTGGGCCCACTCGACGTCGAAGGGCTTCGAGAGTCCCGCGGCGCAGGAGCGCACGCGCGAGTCCCTGCGCACGCGCTGCTGAGGCGGCGCGGCGCGCGGGAATCGAGAGCGTTTCATGATCACGAGCGAAGCGCGATAGCGCGCTGCCTAGCGAGCGGATCATGCGCCTGTTCATCGCGTCGTCGCTCGGTCTCGCCACCGGAATCTTCGGCTTCGCGGCCGGTGCCGCGCTCCCGGGCTCGCTCTGGACCGCGGCCCTCGTCGGGGGGTTCGCCGCCGTTCTCGTCACCTGGTGGGTCTACTCGAGTCACCTTCTCCCGGTCGACGAGAGCGCCGCCTCCCGAGGGCTGAAGATCGTGTCCGGGGTCGCAACGGTCGTCGCGCTCGTGCAGCTCCTGCGTCTCGTCGTGTTCATTGTCGATCCGACCCGAGTCGTCTGCTCGTTCATGCCGGCGAGCCGATGGGAAATCGAGCACTCGTGCCTTTCCGCCTACTACGTGAGCGCGAAGGCCGCGGCGACGGTTCCCGACATCTACGACGATTCGTTGTTCACGATGCCCGACGACGATCCGACCCGGATCCGAAACCCCCGCATGATCGGTCCTTTCAAGATCGACGTCTTCGAATACCCCCCGCCGTTCCTGCTCCTGACGCGCGGACTCCTGCTGCTCGCCCCCGAGTTCCTGGACCACCGGATGCTGTGGTTCGGCCTGTCCGGTATGGTCGTCCTTTTGGCGTTCGTCGTCGTGGCACGATTCCTGAGCCCCCACGCGGGAACCCGCGCGCTTCTGCTCTCGCCGCTCGTTTGGGTGGCGCTCCCGACGATCAGCACGTTCCAAAAAGGCAACGTGCAGGTCCTCGTGATCGCTGCGTCGATGCTCGCGATGGTGCTCTTCGAGCGGCGACACTTCGCGGCGGGAGGGGGTTTGCTGGCCTTCGTGGCCATGGGCAAGATCTACCCGGGCATGCTGGTGATCTACCTCGTGGCGCAGCGCCGATGGCGCGCGCTCGCCTGGACGATAGCGGCCGGTCTCACGTTCCTGTCGCTGAGCCTCCTCGACACCGGATGGCCCCCGTACGTGGCGTTCCTCCGGCATCTTCCCGCGATTCTCGGGGGCGAGTCGTTTCCGGCGTTCCGCAATCCCGCCGCGATGGCCAACAACTTCTCGATTCCCGGACTCGTCTTCAAGCTCAAGCTGCTCGGCGTTCCGGGCATGTCGTTCGCGGTGTCGAAGGCCGTCGGCTGGGCGTACACGCTGGTCGTCATCGCGGTGACGGTCGTCCTCGGGCGTCGCGCCGTCGGCGACGACCGGAAGCCGCTGGTGTGGATGGCGATCCTGCTCCTCGCGACGCTCCGCAGCCCGTTCCTCCCGCCGGCGTACGCCGTGTTCCCGCCTCTGTGGCTCCTGACTCTCCTGGCGGCGACCAAGGCGCCGACCGCGAGAGCGATCGCGCTGCTCCTGGCCGCCTGGGCCGTCCTCAACGTCTATTGGGCGCAAGACTGGCCGGTCGATCCGCGACTGCTCGTGATTGCGGTCGTCGTGCCTCAGGCCGTCACCGTCGCGCTCAGCGTGCTCGCGATCCGCCGGGTCGTCGCATCGGTCCCCGGCTCGCCCTCGCCTCGCTCGACGTGACCTCGGGAACCGATCGTCGGACCCTTCCCCGAGCGCGCTCGACGGCCCCGGTGATCAGCCGCCTTGCGCTTGGCTCGGACGGGAACCGGGTTGATCCGCCCCTGAGATGGAAGAAATGCCCCCAGCGGGACTCGAACCTGCGACCAGATGGGATTATGAGGGAAAATTTCGAGGGTGCCGTTTCAAGCTTTTTCCGAAACGGCGCCCATTTTCTTGTCCACCGCTTCCACCGGTGTCCACCGTTCTTATGCTGTTGCGTAGAGTTTGCGTAGAGTTCGTCACCCGGCGCCGTGGCTATGCTGTTCGAGGGACGCGGGAATCGAGCCCGCGTCCGTGGCCGCGCGCCGTCAGGATTGGCGTCGTGACCCGCGGCCTGCCGATGTCGTGCCTGAGGGGGTGCGGGGCTTCGCGTCGACGTCCAAATAGCTCAGGAAGGCGCGCGTGAGCTCGCGCTTGAGCGCCTGGTCGTCCTTCGGCAGAAGGCCCTTCCAGTCTATTGCGCTGATCGGCATCACGACCAGCTCGTACAGGGTGCTGATGACCATCATGAGTCCCAGCGAGACGGCGATCCGCGGATTGGGGTGCCGGATGTCCTTGCGATCGGCCAAGATGCGATCCACGAACCGCTCATAGGTGCGGACTTCCAGCTTGCCGGCCTTTTTCACGAACGCCGTGTTGGCCCGGCCCTGGACGAACTGCCGAAGAGCGCGCAGCAACGCGGCATTCTTCCGGTAGGTCACCACCATGCCGCCGACGATTTGCTCGGCGAACACCTCCAGGGGGATCCGGGCCGCCATGTCCGGCGTCATGCCCGCCTTCACCCTCTCGTCCTGCCGTTCCAGGATGCCGAGGATCGCGGTCTCAAGAAGCTCGCCCTTGTCACGGAATCGGCGATAGACCGCGCCCGGCGTGAGCCCGGCGTGCTGCGCGATGCGCGGAATCGTCGTTCCTTCGACGCCGTGCTGGCCCAGCACTTCGGTGGCGGCCTTGAGCAGCTTGCGCAGCGACTCCCGGCTGCGTTCCTGCTGTGGTTCGAGGGTCTTCGTCGGCTTGGGCATCGGCTCCTTATATACCCGCCTCCCGCCGAAAAGCGAGAAGAAATAGTCTCTTGACGACGATACAATGTAAATGTAAATTCACGTTTGCATTATGACAAGCGTCGGCAAGAAAGCGACCGCCATTCCATCGGTCGTCCGTCCGCCGATTCGGTAGGGAGGAATCGCGATGAACGTTGCCAGCATCCCCGCGTCCGCCGGACCCGCCGTTCAGGTCCATCCCCTGCGCAACGCCAATTTCGTCCTCTGGTGGCTGGGCGCGACGACGTCCCTGCTCGGGGACCAGTTCTACATCGTCGCCCTGCCGTGGGTCGTGCTTCAGCTGACCGGCTCGGGCGTGGCGATGGGGACCGTGGCGATGTGCGCGGGGATCCCGCGCGCCGTGCTGATGCTGATGGGCGGCGCGATCACCGACCGGACGTCGCCACGCAAGATCCTCATGGCGACCGCGTCGGCGCGGGCCGTGCTCGTGGCAGCGATCGGTTTCCTCCTTTTGCGAGACGTCTTGCAGCTGTGGCACCTCTACGTGCTCGCCTCGGCGTTCGGCGTCGCGGATGCCTTCGCTCTGCCATCGGCCGGACCCCTGCTGCGGTCTCTGGTCCAGCCGGAACAACTTCCGGCGGCCAACTCGGTGTGGCAGAGCAGCGCGCTTCTGACGGGAATCGTCGGTCCGGCCCCGGCCGGCATGATCACGAAGGCGCTCGGCGCGGCCTGGGCCTTCTTCCTCGATGCGTTCAGCTTCTTGTTCGTCATCGCCGCGCTGTGGAGGGTGCCGGATCCGCCCTGTTCTCCCTCCACCGCGGCGGGCAAGCCCGGCGTCTGGAGCGCCATCACCGAAGGTCTCGCCTACGTCATGAAGGACGTACCCCTCCGCTCGCTCATCCTGCTGGCCGCGGTCTTGAACTTCTGCCTGTCGGGCCCGCTGAGCGTGGGCCTGGCGTACATCGCCAAGAGCAGGTTCTCCTCGCCGGCCGCATTCGGCGGATGGATTTCCAGCGTGGCCGCCGGAACGCTGGTCGGAATGCTGCTCGCCGGAGTGTTCAAGTCGCGGCACCGCGGGCTTCTTCTCCTGGGCACGAGCGCCGCCCTCGGACTTTCGATGGCCTGCATGGGTCTGCTGACCGGTTTCTGGCCCGTGGCCTTGCTGCTCCTGGTGATGGGATGCTTCAGCGGGTTCATCAACGTGCAGATTCAAGCCTGGCTTCAGCAACGCGTGGAGCGTGCCGTCTTGGGGCGCGTCAGCAGCGTCGCCATGCTGTCGTCCTTCGGTTTGATGCCGCTCTCGATGGGGGCGGCCGGCATCGCGGTGGAGTGGAGCGCACTGTGGATGTTCGCCATCGCAGGCGGGGCGGTGGCTCTCGTTGCCGCATTCGGTGCGCTACAGCGGCCCGTGCGGGACATCGAATAGCGGCGAGACTCCGGCTCGGATCTCCTTCATCCTCCTAAGCCATGCTAGATCAGGCCAATTTGACCCCGTCGTGAAGCGCGCCACCGATTCCTTTGGGATGCAGCCCGCCGTGACGGATCGAGGTTGGTGGAGGCGGCCGGAATCGAACCCGTGTCCGTGGTTTCGAGAAAAGAGCGATGGCGCGCGACTTCCGTTGCCAGGGCCCGGTGTTCTGGCTTACGGGAGCATCAAGAACGACTACGACGGGAGCGCGAGGGCCACTCGCCTCCGGGCTCCACGTCGGAGAGACAGCCGCTCACCGCCATGATGAAGCGGCCCCGGCCTTCCGGGCGTCAGCCTCGGCGCGAAACTCGATCTTCGTCCGTGTGCCTCTACGCAAACTCTACGCATCGCGCGACGCGTCCAACGGTGGGACAATGTGCGTTCAGGCCTGCAAGTTGGGCCCGTGTGGACGCCTCAACCATCGGACCGAAAGTCCGCTGGTCTCACGTGACCGTTACTACCAAGCCATGAAGGGACAGCAACTTGCGAGGAGGAACCGAAGGTGTCGACCAGCGCTCTTGAAATCCGCTGGTCTCGCCCGAGCCGGCGGGGACCCACGCCAGGAGGGGCTAGCACGGCCGGGGTTTTCTTTCGGAGGCGTCGCGGCAGGCACCTCGAGTCTGCGCGGTGGAGCGTAGAGTTTGCGTAGAGTTCGGTCGCGGCGTCCGCTTCCCGTGGACGCTGGCTCGGGGCGGAAGGCGAATCGGTGCAAGGAGCTGCTGTCCCCAAACCGCGCACCGAGAGAGGACTCGTTCAGGCATCCCAACGAATTGCGTACGCGCGGCTTCGCCCGCCTCGCCCAGCGGATTCGAGACATCCTTTCTCGACGAGGTCCGCCAGCTCACGATAGGCCGTGGCCCGGCTGACCCGGGTGAGGCTCGAGTACTTGCGCGTGGTGATGCCTCCCTCGAAGCCTCCAGGTCCCGCATCGAGGAGCCGGTTCAGCACTTTGCGTTGCCGATCATTGAGACTCGTTCCCTGGTACCGCAGCCAGAAGCGAGCCTTGACCAGCACCCGCGAGACCGTGGCCTCCGCGTACTCGCAGGCGGTCGCGGTCTGTTCGAGAAACCATGAAAGCCAGGGGGTGACGTCGAGATCCCCGCGCTGAGTTCTTTCCAGGACGTCGTAGTAGGCTTCTCGCTCCTGCTCGATCCGGGCGGACAGGCTGAAGAACCTCTGGGTCTGGCGCTCATCCTGGGCAAGGGCCATGTCGGTCAGCGCCCGCGCGATCCGGCCGTTGCCGTCCTCGAACGGATGCAAGGTGACGAACCAGAGGTGAGTCAGCCCGGCTCGCTGCAATCCGTCGAGTCTTGCGGGGGGATCTGCGAACCATTCGAGGAAGCGGCGCATTTCGCGTTCCAATCGATCCCGCGATGGAGCGACGAAGTGGACCCGCTCGCGGCCGGCGCGCTGCGACACCACCTGCATCGGATCCTCGCCTCGTAGAGCTCCGGTTCGAATCCGACGCAGACCGGATTGACCGGTGGGAAACAGTGCCGCTTGCCAGCGGCAAAGCCGCTCGACAGTCAAAGGGGTTCGGTGGTTCCGCGTCGCATCGAGCAGCACTTCGACGAGACCGTCGACCGACCGCGGAGGAGCAGCGAGCCCCGCCGACGGCAGCCCCAGGTGCCGTGCCACCGAGGACCTGACCGCTTTCACATCAAGTCGCTCGCCCTCGATGGCGCTCGTTGCGAGTCCCTCGCCAACGAGGACTGCAGCAACGGCCTCGTTGGTCAGGGTCGGGTCGAGGATCCCTACCGCGCCCAGCACCCGGCCCTGGGCGAGTCTCGCCCGGGCCAGCGGCGCCGAGATCGCCGCTTCATCCCAGGAAAACCGGGGCCAGCGCCGGCGTTGCCAAATCCACTGAGGCATCGCGCCCTCTAATCGCTTCACTTGATGATGCGATTATGGTGCTTGTTCGCTTCGAAGGCAAGGGCGGCATTCCGCGACGCCAGGAGCTGAAAGAAAGTTGTGGTGCAGTTCTCGCGATCTCAGCGGGTCCGACATCGAGGAAGGCGATGCTTCAGCGCCCCTCACGTCGACTCGCTCAAGCCGACCCCGCCATCTCGTGAAGACGCTCCAGCAGTCGCACGACGCCCCAGGTATCCAACTCGCAGTACCGGCGAAGGGCTTCCCGCAGGCGTTCGCGCTCGGCATCGGGAATGGAGTCGCGGTCGAGCAGCAGCCGCTCCAGCTCACGGCTCGCCGCCATGCCGTCGGCGACCTCCATGCCGTGGTAGCTAAGTTCGGGAACGAGCGCCGGGACCACCGCCTTCAGGCTGAAGCTGCCGCCGAACCCCGGGTGGTAAACGTAGTCCCGGACGATCGGCAGCGGATCCGCGAGGCGCGCCACGATGCTGTCGACCGGCTCCCGCAACTCGGGCAGGGCGTCGGCCATGAGGTGCAGACAACGTGACTCGAAGTCCGAGTAGTACGCGAGCACCGTGTCTGCCCCTTCACAGGCATGCGCCAACCGGCGCACGAGCTCCGGCCTCGGATCGCCGGGGCCATCCGCCAACCACTCCTGGTGCGTCCAGCCGCCCCGACCGTCCTGCACGTGACAGCTGAACTGGGCGGGAACCGCATCGTAGGGGCGACAGCCGTTCCAGACGGGGATCGCCGGGGCTACCGTCTCGAAGTCGATGATCGCGAGCCGTCCCCGGAGAGAACGCAGCGCCCTGTCGAGACCGGGCTCGACGATCGTCCGACCCTCCCGCACGGCGCGTTGCTGACGCCGAGCCGCGGGGTGCGGCGACAGGTCCGCAGGCAGCTCGTCCACCGTCTCATAGCCATCGGCAGCCAAGTCCCACCACTGGTTGCCGACGTAGTAGAGGGTGCTGACGTGGTGTTCGGGTAACGCGGGCCAGCAGCGGTTCTCGAACGGGCACTCGTACGGCGAGTTGCAGTGCGGCCCGATCGGCACCTCGGGCAGCGCCCCGCGCAGCATCTCGAGTTGCCTGCCCAGCTCCCCCGGAACATCCGGTAGAAACGCTTCCGCCGCAGCCGTCACGTCGGCGCGCGTGAACAGGTTGCTCAGATCGGGGGAGACGCAGCCGCGGTCGAGGTGCATCAGCTCCGCCGTCGTCACCGGAAGGCCCGCCTTGCGCAACACGTGAACTTGCACGGCGACATCGGGGATGTGCTCGGGTTTCACCTTCGTGGTCGACTTGACCTCGATCAGCCGCCAGCCGTCATCGTTCTTCGCCAGAACGTCCACGGCGACGAACGCCTCGTCGGCGAAGAACGACGCCTCGTAGATCACCCGCGCCCCGCTCGCGAGCGCCTGCTTCGTCGCCTCACATGCCGATGGTACCAGGAGATCAGCGCATCAGCGGGAAATCGGCACCGAGAGCAGCGCACCGAAAGTCCGCTGGTCTTGGCTGAACGAGCTGCTTTTCGTGTCGCCAAATCGCGACGGGACAGCAACTTGCGAGACCAAACACGGACCTTCGACCAGCGCGGTTTGAATCCGCTGCTCTGACATCGCCGACCGAAAGGTGCTGGCCGAGAGTCTTTCCCCTTTAGGCATTTCCGCCAAGTCGGCCAAGCCGCCGGGACGCGTCGGTAGCCTTGGTTTGGAGGGGGATGCATAGACTTTGCGTAGAGTTCGTCCCGACGCCCTTTTCGGCGAAATACTAATCTGTTCGGTATCAACCACTTAGGAATGCCCCCAGCAGGACTCGAACCAGGGACCAGCGGATTATGAGGGGAAATTTCGAGGGCGCCGTTTCAAGCTTTTTCCGAAACGGCGCCCTTATTCTTGTCCACCGCTCCACCGGTGTCCACCGTTTCCATGCTGTTGCGTAGACTTTGCGTAGAGTTCCGCTGGCGAGATCGCGAGTCAGTGCTGCTCCCTCCGTCAGCCTCGCCGGGATCAAGAATGCCAGTCCGATGGCGGAGCATGGCGCACGGGTGCCGCGAAATCCCCATCGAGCTTGGACGGGGAGGCGAGGCGGTGGCCTCACGTCCATACTCCCGAACGCCCGAGTGCGTGTTGGGATCCACTACCGCGCCCAACCGAGCCGCGCAGGAGCCTACACGCTGGAGCCATGCCCCGGCGGGCGATTGTCGGCGAGCACCGCTCTCGCCGTCGCGACCAGATGCTCGACGGTGAATCCGTGGTGCGCCATCACCACCGGCCCCGGCGCCGACGCGCCGAAGCGGTCCACACCGATGATCGCGCCCGTGGGCCCGACGTAACGCTCCCACCCGAAGGGGGAGCCCGCCTCGACGCTCACCCTGGCCCGCACCGCCGGCGGAAGCACGTCGTGGCGGTACTCGACCGGCTGCGCCTCGAACAACTCCCACGACGGCATCGACACCACCCGGCTCCGAATTCCCTCGCCGCTGAGTTGCTTCTGCGCGGCGAGCGCGAGCGATACCTCCGAGCCGGTCGCGATCAGGATGAGCTCCGGCGGCATACCCTGATCCGCGTCGATCAGCACGTAGGCGCCGCGCGCGGTGCCGGCGGCGGGAGCGAGGGTCGCACGATCGAGCACCGGAAGCTTCTGCCGCGTGAGCACCAACCCCACCGGCCCCCCGGTGTGCCGAAGCGCCACGCGCCACGCCTCGACTGTTTCGTTGGCGTCGGCGGGACGCAGCACCACCATGTTCGGCATCGCCCGCAGGCTCGCGAGCTGCTCGATCGGTTGATGCGTCGGGCCGTCTTCACCGAGCGCGATGCTGTCGTGGGTCCAAACGTAGATCACGTGCGCCGCGCTCAGCGCGGCCAGCCGGATGCCCGGGCGCATGTAATCGGAGAACGTGAGGAAAGTCGCGCCGAACGGCACCACTCCGCCGTGATGCGCCATCCCCGTGAGGATCGCGGTCATCGCATGCTCGCGAATACCGAAGTGGATGTTCCTCCCCGCGTATCCGCACACCCCACCGGCCATCCCTTGCGTCGGCGGCGTCTGCCTCCCCTCCGGCACCTCGGCGCCCTGAAAATCCCCCTTTCCTTTCATCATGGTGCGCGTGGACGGATCGAGGTCAGCTGACCCGCCTACCAAGTTCGGCACCGACTCGGCGAGTACCGCGATCACCTTCCCGCCGGCATCCCGTGTGGCCATGTCGCCATCTTCGGGCGTGAACACGGGGAGCTTGGCGTCCCATGACGGGTCGAGGTCACCCGCCATGGCGCGGTCAAGGGCGTCGGCGAGGTTCCCCTGCGCGGCGCGATACTCCTCCATCACCTGCTGCCAGGCGCTCCGCAGCGCCGCACCGCGCACGCGGACCTTCTCGAATTCCCGCTGTGCCTCCTCCGGTACTCGGAACTCCGCTTCTTCCGGCCAGCCGTACGCCCGCTTGGTCAGACGGACTTCGTCCTTGCCGAGCGGCTCGCCGTGGGCTTCGAAGGTGTCGTGCTTGTTCGGGCTCCCGAATCCAATGTGTGTACGCGCCACGATGAGAGAGGGCCGATGTTCGTCGGCGCGCGCCGCCGTGAGCGCCGTGTCCACTGCGGCCACGTCCATGCCGTCCGCCTCCTTCACCTGCCAGTTGTAGGCGGCGAAGCGCGCGCCGACGTCTTCGGAGAACGTGACGTTGGTGGTTGCGGAGAGGGTGATGCGGTTCGCGTCGTAAAGGACGATCAGCCGGCCGAGGTGGAGGTCGCCGGCGAGCGACGCCGCCTCCGAGGCGATGCCCTCCATAAGGTCGCCATCGCTCGCAATCACGTAGGTCCGGTGATCGATAACCGAGTGACCGGGCCGATTGAAGGTGGCGGCGAGCCAACGCTCCGCCATCGCCATCCCGACTGCGTTCGCAAACCCCTGCCCGAGGGGCCCGGTGGTGACCTCGACGCCGGTGGTGACTCCCCGTTCCGGGTGCCCGGGCGTCCGGCTGCCCCAGCGCCGGAAGTGCTTGAGATCGTCGAGGGTGAGCCCGCACCCCGTCAGGAACAGGAGGCTGTACAGCAACATGCTCCCGTGCCCCGCCGAGAGTACGAACCGGTCGCGGTCCATCCACTCGGGGTCCGCCGGGTCGTAGCGGAGGTGGCGCGTCCACAGAACGTAGGCCATGGGTGCCGCGCCCATCGGCATCCCCGGATGTCCGGAAGCCGCCTTCTCGACGGCATCGATGCTGAGCGTGCGGATGGTGTTGATGCAGAGATCGTCCATGGTGTCACCGGACGGGTTCATCTCGCGCTCCTTGTCCTCGACTGGATGTACCGCCGCATCAGCGCGGTGGTCCGCGGCGCGCGCAGGGCGGCGTGAAGGGCCGCCCGCTGCTCGGTCGCGTGGACCTTCTCGCCGCCAGAGATTGCCTCGATCCGCGCTGCTGGGCCGCGGTCGTCGGCCAGCCGGAGGGGGAGCTGGAGCGATTCATCGGTGACGCGACGCTTGGTGTCGTCGAGGTGGAGGCCGGCCGTCTCGGCGTTCAGGCGCTTCCCCCGCCCGGGGTCGTCGGCCGAGATCTGCCGCAGACGATTGCGGATCTTGTGATGGTGCTCCTCCAATGCCTTCCACACCGGGCGCTCGGCGAGCGGTCGGGCCGACCCCACCTCTCTGGAGGTCATGGTTTGCCCTCGGTGGTGCGATCCCGTTGCGCCAGCAGAGCGCGCTTCGCTGCCAGACGATCGAGGAGATCCTTCCACGACTTGTCGAACGACGCGGTACCCTCGCGCTGGAGTTGAGCCGCGAGCGCCGCGTCGTTCACACCGACCCGCGTGAACTCCGCGAGCACCGCTTCGGCATCACCGCCGTCAAGGGGCAGCACCCCTTTCACGCGGCCGTGATCGGCGAAGGCCGCGAGAGTTCTCTCGGGGATCGTATTGATGGTGTCGGGAGCCGCCAGCGCTTCGACATAGAGCGTATCCGATGCATCGGGATCCTTGGTCCCGGTGCTGGCCCATAGGAGGCGCTGCGGCCGGGCGCCGGCGGCAGCGAGCGTGCGCCAGCGCGGCGACGCCAGCATGCCACGGTACTCCCGGTAAGTGCGCCGGGCGATCGCGATACCGAGGCGATTGTGCAGCGCCGGCGGCGCGGTGTCGTGCACCGCCACGTCCCAGCGGCTCACGAAGAGCGAGGCGACGGAATCGATCCGTGGATCGAGGCCCGCTCCGATCCGCCGTTCAATGCCCCGCATGTAGGCTTCGGCCGCCGCGAGGTACTGCGTCGCGGAGAACAACAGTGTCACGTTCACCGGCACACCGCCGAAGATCGACTCCTCGATGGCGGGAACGCCTTGGGGCGTGCCTGGAATCTTGATGAACAGATTGGGACGCTGGGCTCGGCCGTGCAGCTGGGCCGCCGCCCGTATGGTGCCGGCGGTATCGTTGGCCAGGAGCGGCGACACCTCGAGCGACACCCAGCCGTCCACGCCGACCGTTCGGTCGTGCACGGGCCGAAAGAGGTCGGCGGCGCGCGCCAGGTCCTCCACGGCGAGCTCGAAGAACAGCGTCTCACCCGACTTGCCCTCCACTGCCTTGCAGCGGATGGCATCGTCGTAGAAATCGCCATTCTTGATGGCATGGTCGAAGATCGTGGGGTTGGAGGTCAGTCCGGTCACCGACAGCTCGCTGATGTAGCGCTGCAGGGTGCCGTCGTTCAGGATGCCGCGGGTGATGTTGTCGAGCCAGAGGCTCTGACCGAGATCGTGCAGTTGTCGTGTCGCCTTCATGGCTGCTCCTGTCGCAGGCGCCTCGTATCGGGCGTGGGGTTGTGCCAGCGGCCGCTCGCCGCGATGAGCGCATCGGCCTGTTTGGGTCCCCAGCTGCCGCGCTTGTACGGGAACGCCCGGGGATGGGTTTTGAGGACCGGATCGACCGCCGCCCAGGCCGCTTCGACCGCATCTTCGCGGGTGAAGAGCGCCCCGTCGCCGATCATGGCGTCGCTCAGGAGTCGCTCGTAGGGCGCTTCGGCTCCGAGAAGCTCCTCGACCAAGTAGAGCTCCCGTTGGTCGCCGACGAATTCCTTGCCCGGGCGCTTGACGCGGGCGGCCAGGGCGACGGCGGCGTTGGGGGAGAGCCGGAAGCGCAGATAGTTCCCGGGGCCAGCCGGGGGCGCCGAGTCGGCGAACAGCCTCGCCGGTGGTGGCTTCAGCTCGACCAGCACCTCGGCGGCCGTCTCTGGGAGGCACTTTCCGGAACGCAGGTACCACGGCACCCCATCCCACCGCCATGAGTCGATGAAGAGTCGCACGGCGCAGAAGGTCTCGACGTCGGAGTCTCGCGCCACTTGCGGTTCCTTCCGGTAACCGACGTACTGGCCGCGCACCAGGTCACGCGGCTTCAGCGGTCGCATCGCTTCGAAGACCTTGGCCTTCTCGGTGTGGACGGATCCATAACTTCGGTAGACCGGAGGGTCCATGGCCAGCAGGGCGACAACCTGGAAGAGATGGTTTTGGATCACGTCTCGCAGGCAGCCCGCCGTTTCGTAGAACGCGCCGCGACCGTTCACGCCGAACTTCTCGGCGAGCGTGACCTGGATGCTCGCGACGTAGTTGCGGTTCCAGATGGGCTCGAGGAAGGAGTTGGCGAAGCGGAAGTAGAGTATGTTCATGATCGCCTCCTTCCCCAGGAAATGGTCGATCCGGAAGATCGCGTCTTCGGGGAACACCGCCCGAGCGGCGGCGTTGAGCCGGCGCGCGGAGGCCAGATCGCGGCCGAACGGCTTTTCGACGATGACGCGCCCTTGGTCCGCCAGACCGGCGGTCCCGAGCCCCTGGATCACCGGCACGAACAGCGCGGGGGGGATGGCGAGGTAGTGCGCCGGGCATCGCGCCTTCCCCAGAGCTCGCTTCAGCGCCACGAAGGTCTCGGCGTCGCTGTAGTCTCCGGACACGTATCGAAGGAGGGACAAGAGGCGGCTGAGCGCACGCCGCTCCACGACGGCGCCGGACTGCTTGATGCTGTCGGTCGCCCGCTTGCGCAGTTGCGCCACGCTCCATGGCGGAAAGGCCACTCCGACGACGGGGACGGTGAGGACACCCCGCTTCACCATCGCGTAGAGCGCGGGGAAGATCATTTTATGGGCGAGGTCGCCCGTCACGCCGAACAGCACCAGCGCATCGGACTGCGCCGGGCGGTCATTCGTGTTGTCCATCTCGAGCTCCGCAGTTGGGAGAATAACTTCATCGTCAGCGCGCGGCGGCCACCGGGGCAGGGCGATCGAGAAGGAACCCCATGCGCAGCCAGGCCGGGAAGCCATGGGGCTCCACCGCCGTTGCAGGTGTAAGCTCGGGGATGGGCGCAAGCGTCGGGAGACCGACCGTACCCCACTGGATGTACGCCGCGGCAGCCAGGAGCAGCGGCGGCGAGGCGAGTAACAGAAGCGTCTTGGGTCGAATGTGCATGGTCATCCGCTCCCAGCAGGCATCTTCGCTTGTGAACTTCGAGGGACCCTTGCCGAGCCAGCGCCTAATTGTGCTCCTCATCCCGCGCGCCAGCCACCAGGGTGACCGTATGCTCTTTGCTCTTCCACTTCGGCGGCTGGAGGACGTCCGCTCGACAAGCTGATGGATGCCTTGGCGCGGGAGTCGTCACGCATTGGACGGAGGAGTTGTGAAGCTGAGCCCTCTCGCCGGAAAGCCGGCCACACCATCGATGCTGGTGAACGTGCCCAGACTCGTCACGGCGTTTTACACCGAGACTCCTGACCCTTCAGTGCCGGGACAACGGGTGTCTTTCGGCACCTCCGGGCATCGTGGGTCGGCGTTCGACACAGCCTTCAACGAATGGCATATCCTTGCCATCAGTCAGGCCATTTGTCTGTATCGAAAGCGGCAGAAGATCGATGGCCCGTTGTTTCTCGGCATGGACACGCATGCGCTCTCCGTTCCGGCACTTGCCAGCGTGCTTGAAGTGCTGGCGGCTAACCCGGACTATTCATGAAGCGGTCCGACGTGGTGACCATGGCGGGTTTCGCACCTCGTGATGTCGTCCCAGTTCGCAGTCGCAGAGAGTGTAGCGCGGACGGAGACCGTGGGGAGGGAGTTTTCGTTGGCGTTCAGGCCGAGTGGGGACACGTCGCCACCGGTCGCAGAGGATTCGAGGTTGTTCGGCTGCTTTCTCGATCAGCCAGCGCGAGCGCCGAGGGCTCGCGCGAGGCGGTGCCAATCCTCGAGGTAGGGATAGGACGTCGGTAGGTGGACCACGACGCGACGGACGGATGCGACCACGCGCGCTCCGAGCTTGAGGACGTGATCGCGGAGCGTGGTGACCTGGGCGTGAGCCCAGCGGGTGCCTTTGGCTCCGAGGCGGATTTCTTGCATCAGCACGTAGGCCGCCGCGGTCATGAGCACACGAAACTGGTTGGCGAGGAATCGCGAGCAGCTCGTCCGATCGATTTCGAGCCCGAGCTTCAGCTCCTTGACGCGGTTTTCCACCTCGCCCCGCGCGCAGTACTCGCGCTCGTAGATCGACCGGGCGCTTCCCTTCAACGAGGTCACGACGAAGCGCGGGTTATCGCGAGGCTTTCGTCCGGGAAGGCAGACGACCTCGGCCTTCATGAGGACGCGTCGCGTGCGGCCCCAGGTCCGGGTGGCGTACCGAAACGAGGTGAAGACCCGCTGGCTCCGCCCAGTTCGACGCGAGCGACGGCGTGCTCGTTTCAGCGCCGTTTCCGCGAGCCGTCGCAGCTTGGGGTTTTCGGCCATTCCGATGACGTAATCCACCCGAGCCGCATCGAGGAAATCGAACAGCTCGGGCCCCGAAAACCCACCGTCGAGCCGCACCAGAAGATCGGCCTTCGGGAAAGCGTCGATGATCCGCTCTATGAGTCGGCGGAGGATGCCGAAGATGCCGCGCTTGGGCTCCGCGTTGCCCGGCCGGAGCACGGCGGCGAAGAGATACTGCTCGGGATCGTCGTCGAAACTCAGGAAGCCGAGGAGCGGAAGGTAGCAATAGCCCCCGTAGAAACCGTTGAACAGCGCCAACTGCTGGCCGCCGTGGGTGAGATCGTCGGTGGGATCGATGTCGATGGTGATCCGACGAGCCCGTCCCCGAAGCCGGCGGCGGTGCCGCTCGATCACGGCTTCTCCCAGCGCGACACCCACCCGAAACAAGTCACCGCACGTCGCTGCGTTCTCGAAACGCGACAGCGTCGGCTGCGATGCCAACGCGTCGCCGCGCACGGGGTCGCGTCCAAGGATCAGCTTGTGAATGGGGTCATCGGCGAGCCGAGCGGCGTCGTTCGCGTCAGCGTAGCCGCAGGCCAGGGCGTGGACTCGCTGTGCGAGCAGCTCGCCGATTTCGTGGGTGACCTTGGTCGATTGCCGGGGATCGCGAATGGCCGGAGGCGGCGATCCGTAAGCGGTCAAAAGACGGCGTTCTTCCCATCTCCCTTTGCGTCGGGTAGGAATAGGTGTGCGCCGGATTCCCTGGCGCTGCGACGCCGATGCCGAGGAGGACGGGATGCCCAAGAGCCGCGTCGGACGTGTGCGACGTACCGCGAAACAGTGGACCGAGGTTCTTCGGCGATTCGAATCGAGCGGCGAGGGCTCGCGGCAGTTCTGTCGCCGCGAAGGTCTGGCGCTCAGCAGCCTGCAGCGTTGGCGACGGCGTTTGGGGGCGACTCCCGCGACGCGATTCGTCGAGCTCGTCCCGGCGGCTCCGGCCGGGACTCCGGCGGAGAGTTGGTCGCTGGAGGTGTCGCTGCCCAATGGCGTGTCCCTTCGGTTCCGGGGGTAGGCGGTGTTCGTCGAGTGGTCGCCGCGGCGGATCCTCGCGTACTGCGAGCCGGTGGACATGAGGAAGTCGTTCCGAGGCCTGGTGGGCCTGGTCCAGGGCCTGCTGCAGGAGGATCCGCTGTCGGGTTGCCTGTACGTCTTCTTCAACCGTCGAGGCAATTACGTCAAGCTCGTGACGTGGGACCGCACCGGATACTGCCTGTTCGCGAAGCAGCTCGAGCGAGGTCGATTCCATCTCCCGTCGGGCGAAGCGAAGCAGGAGATCAGTGAGCAAGCATTTCGTTTGATTCTCGACGGAATAATTCTTGGTAAACGGCGCGCGATGCGATAGAAATAGGGCATGACATTCGACGAGCAAGCAGCGACACTGAAACGTAAAGACGTCGTCGCATTGCTCGCATCGCACCAAGAGCTCGTGGCCCGCAACGGGGAGTTGACGCGGCAGCTCGAGTGGTTCAAACGCCAGCTGTTCGGAGTGAAATCCGAGCGACGGCCGCTCGATCCCGAGGGACGCCAGCTCGCGCTCGGTGAATGGACCCAGGTCGCGGCAGGGCCGGGGACCGAGATCACGGTCGCCGAGCACCGTCGTCGCAGCCGGGCCGTCCGGAGCGAAGAGCCGGCCAGCGAAGAGCCCTTGCGCTTCGACGAGTCGGTCCCCGTCGAGGAGATCCGGCTCCCGCATCCTCCGCTCGACGACGAGCACGAGATCGTCAGCGAGAAGACGACGTTCCGCCTGGCCCAGCGGCCGGCCTCCTACGTCGTGCTGAAGTACATCCGGCCGGTCGTCAAGCGCAAGGCCGACGGCACGCTGACCTGCCCGCCGGCGCCGCCCTCCGTGCTCGGCAAGAGTGTGGCCGACGTGAGCTGGCTCGCTTGCATGGCGATTGACAAGTTCGTGTACCACCTGCCGCTGTATCGACAGCACCAGCGCCTGGCGGCGGCTGGGGTCCACCTGGCGCGGTCCACGCTGACGGGCCTGATCCATCGGACCGGCGACCTGCTGGAGCCGATCCACGAGGCGCAGCTCGAGTCGGTGTTGGAAAGTAAGGGCCTGGCCATGGACGAAACACCGATCCGGGCGGGGCTGAAGAGCCGGGGCAAGATGAAGACCGGCTACTTCTGGCCGATCTACGGCGACCGTAGCGAGGTCGTCTTCCCGTTCTCCGAGTCGCGGTCGGGCGCGATCCTGAAGGAGCTGCTGGGAAGCTACCATGGGGTCTTGCTCACGGACGGCTATATCGCCTACGAGCGTTTCGTCGTGAAGGCCAACGAGATCGTTCACGCGCAGTGCTGGTCGCACACGCGCCGGCAGTTCCTGGAGGCAGAAGACGTCGAGCCGGAGCTGACAGACACGGCCCTGACGTACATCCGGAGCCTGTACGAAGAGGAGGCCCGGCTGAAACCGCGGCTGCTCGACGACGAGAAGCGGCTCGAGCTGCGGGCGGTGCACTGCAAGCCGATCGTGGACGAGTTCTTCGAGTGGCTAAAGACGGTGCTCGAGACACGGATCCTGCTGCCGCGGAATCCGTTCGCGGAGGCGGCCGGGTACGCCCTCGCCCGGGAGGGGCCACTTCGGGTGTTCCTCGAGTACCCCGACGTCCCAATCGACACGAATCACCTCGAACGGGAGATCCGACCCATCGCCCTCGGGAGAAAGAATTGGATGTTCTGCTGGACCGAGATCGGGGCGAAGTACGTCGGGGTCTTCCAGAGTCTGCTCGTGACCTGCCGGCTGCAGGGCGTCGATCCGTACACCTACCTGGTGGACGTGCTCCAGCGTGTTGAGCGTCATCCGGCGAGCGATGTCGCCAGACTGACGCCGCGCTTGTGGAAGGAGCACTTCGCTGCCGACCCCCTACGATCCGCGATCGACCGCCAAGTCAAGAACGCCGATTCCTGACCGCTTACGGCGATCCGCGGCCTTGAGCAGGATCGCGCCACCGTCCGAGCTGCCGTGATCGACGTCGAAACAGGCGATGACGGGCCTGCGGAGAAGATCAGGAAACAGCAAGCACTCTGTTGTGGTAGGCTGCGTCACGCGAAAGCCTCCTTTGTGGCGGAAAACGGTGTGGCAACTGCTTTCTACCACGCGGAGGCTTTTGTTTTGTCA
>JAIQFR010000088.1 GCA_020073205.1 Terriglobia bacterium | reverse complement strand
GCTCGCGGCCAGGCTGGCTCTCGCGAGAGTCGCCATCCGAGAGGGGCGCGGGGCGGGGGAGGTGAGCGGCCTCAGGGAGTCGGCGAAGGAGGCCGATGCGCTGGGTCTCAAGTATCTCCAGGCGAAATGCTCGGTCCGGCTCGGAGAGGCCCTGGCCGCGGGAAAGGACGTCGCGGGAGCGCGCGGCGAGCTCGAGCGCGCGCTGGACTTGAGCGACCGATTGGGACTCGCCGTCCTGCAGGCGGAGGGACAGCACGCGCTGGCCACGGTCTCGAGATCGGCAGGAGACACGGCCACGGCGGCGTCGAACTGCCGCGAGGCGCTCCTGAAGCTCGACGAGATGCTCAAGGACTCCGGGGCCGAGAGGGCGAAGGAGCGCTCCGATCTCTCGTCGATCGAAGCCGACTGCAAGAGCGGGATCGAGGCCGCCAAGCGCTGAGCGCTCGGCCGGCGCCGGCGAGATGAGACGGGGACCGTCCCCTCGAGGGAACGGTCCCCGCGGGCCGGCGCCCTCCCCCTACTTCAGGCCGAAATTGAAATCGATGGCGGTACCGTCGTTGAGCTTGACTTCGAAGTAGTAGGTCGTGTTCTTGGTCAGGCCCTTCGTGCTGATGTTGTAGATCCACTGCTGGCCGCTCGTGTCCCAGCGAAACGCGGAATCCGGGGTCGTCGAGGCCACGGCGTCGTCAAGGTAATCGACAACGGTCCCCTGGACGCTCTTGATCAGCCGGAAGCTGCTCACGACGCCGGGCGACCCGATGGACGCGCCGTTCGCGTCGCACACACGGAACTTCGCGGGGACCGTGCTCCCCTGCTTGAACACGCTGGTCCCGTTGGAGTTGATCGGCTGCAGGATCCGGTGCCCCGCGTCGCCGCCGCAGGTGCCGCCCGAGGCGTACTGCACGGAGTACTGGACCTTCGCCCCGCTCGCGCTCCCCACGGTGTCGGTTCCGCAGACGCTGAGGGTGTGCTGCACGCCGAGCTGGGATGCCGACGTGTCGAGGGTCGTCCCGGAGGACATCGTGCCGTCGCAGGTGGCCTCGGTGGCCCCCGAGAGCGCGGGGACACACGAGTAGCTCACCGTCGTCGGCTGGTTCAAGACGAGCGTCGGCGCCGGGCTCGCGATCGTGACGTTCAGGGTGCTCTGGGCCGTCGCGACGAAATCCGAGAAGCTGAGCGTTTGTCCCTTGGTCGTCGGGTCGGTTCTCGTCTGCGAGAAGCTGGCGAAGATGCTCCCCCACGCGTTCGTGCCCACCGGAGCCTTGAGGTACCCGGGGTTCTCGATGACCTGCAGCGTGTCATAGCTGGTGAACGAATCGGCGACGCTGGCGAACGGCTGGCACTCCGAGGGGCTGCCGGTGCAGACGGCCCTGAAGACGACGCAGTTGCCGCCGGTGCCGTCGTACACGATGCAGGAGGTGTCCGTCTGCGCCCCGGCGGGACCGGTACCCGGAAGGCGGGTGTTCTGGAAGTCGCAGGGCGACACGGGGAGGCAGGTGATCGTCAGGAGCCCGCCGGAGTTGGGCGGGTAGACCAGCTTCTTGTTGTAGTTTCCGCAGACGTAGTTGTTGGTCCCCCCCGCCGGGTTGAGCGGAATCGAGATCGAGCTCGCGACGTGCGGCGTGAAGCTCCAGCTCAGGATGTCGTGGTTCTCGAAGCTGCCTCCCGTCGCGGCGGTGAGGCCGACCCACGCGACGCCCCCTTCTTCGCCCAGGCTCAGCTTGGTCGAGAGATCCACGGCGATCGCGAGCACCTGCACCCCGTCGATCGACACGATGAAATTGCTGGTCTCCTCGGCCGGAGGGTTGTAGTCGACCCTCACCGTGTGGGCGTTGCCGTCGGCCAGCGTGACCCCGGGAGCCGGGTTGATCCCCAGCGCGCAGTTCGGATCGTTGTGGTCCGGGCTGTTGCTCGCCGTCCCGCAGCTCTGAATGGCGACGTGGTTCGCGTTCGGGTCGTACGCGTTCTGATACGTGTCCAGCTCCACCCCCAGGCTGTCCGGAATGCCCGGCTCTTCGGTGGGCGGGTGGGTCGCGTACCCGATCCCCTCGCCGATGCCGCCAATGGCCGCGGTCCCGGCCTCCGCGTTCTGGATCACGAAGGCGATGCCGTCCGCGTTCAGCGGCGACGAGAGGCCGGTGATCTGGAACGTGAACGTCGAGGTGAAGCCTCCGGTGACCGGCTGCTGCGTGGCGAACCACGCCGCGCCGCGCTCGTTACTGTCCGCGGACGTCAGGCGCAGCGCGGTGCCGAACTGGGCTGCGTTGCCGTCCAACGCCAGGCCGCCCACGCCGCTGAAGTCGGCGAACGCGAATCCGTGTCCCGTATCCGCGCAAACGGGTGCCGTTGCAGCGAGCAGCCCCCCGAGCGCCAGCGCTGGCGCGACGCCAAGAAAAACACTCCTCAGCCTCATACTCCCTCCCCATCCGCAAAGCGGACTCAGCTCGGTGTTGTTTGCCCGTTCGGTGTGGGCCGAGATTACGTCCATGGTAAATAGTGTACCAAAAGCCTCCTTTTTGTCAAGGGCCGGGGCAGGATCGCGTAGAATCCGCCCGGACCGATGGAGGGCGCGATGGGATTGATCAACTGGATCTTCGACTTCTACCAGCAGTACCGGATCGACCAGCTCCAGAAGGAAACCGCCCAGGCGGCGTCGTCGGTCCGGACGTCGAGCGGCGCCGTCGACGCGGAGAGGCTCGAACGAGCCATCGGCGAGCTGGCGCTCGCGGTGAAGACCGTCCAGCGCATCGTGGTGGAGAAGGGGATCTGCACCCCCGACGAGTTCCACGCGAAGCTGCGCCAGATCGACCTCGAGGACGGGCAGGCGGACGGACGGGCGCCGATCCCCTGACCGGAGCGGTGGAGGCCGCCTCGGACCCCCCGGAGGCGGAGCGCGCCTTGGCTCCGCCCCGCGAGATGGGATAACCTGACCGATCGGGGCATCGAACCGCGGGGCGGCGCCGAAGGGGTCGCACGCGCCGCGCACGGAGCCGATACCATGAAAAAGCTCGCGCTGCTCTTGGCCGTGGTGTTCGCCGCATCCTCGGTCGCGCTCGCAGGGGAGATCTACGGCAAGATCCTCGACGGGACCGCCTCGGTGGGAGAAGGGGCGACGGTCGAGGCCAAGTGCGGGGCCAAGGCCTACCCCGCCGCGAAGACGGACAAGACCGGCTCGTACCATCTGGTCCTCGCCGAAGCCGGTAAGTGCACGCTGACCGTGAAGTACAAGCAGCAGGCCGCGAGCCTCGAGATCGCTTCGTACGCGGACCCGGTCCAGTACGACCTCGTTCTCGAGACGAAGGACGGGAAGCTCGCAGCGCGACGCAAGTAGGTCGCCCGGGACGCTCGCATGACCGCGGGACCCAAGGATTTCTGGGACAAGGTGGCGATCGTCGTCCAGCCGCTGGGCGGGCTCCTCATCGGGGTCGCGGTGGCCGGCGTGGGTTTCATGGGTTCCGACGCGCTCAACCGCCGCCAGGCCCTCGACACCAACGCGCGGCTCTATTCCGAGCTGATGAGCCGCCGGGAGGAAGCCGAGAGCAGCCTCCGCAAGGACATGTTCGTGTCCATCATCCAGAACTTCCTCCAGCCGAAGGAAGGGGACGTGGACGCGAAGGTGCTCAACCTGGAGCTTCTCGCGTACAACTTCCACGAGTCGCTGAACCTGAAGCCGCTGTTCCTCGACCTCTCGCGGCGGTTGCAGAAGCTCCCCGACCGCGAGCGCAAGGAGTTCCAGGACCGCGTGAACCGGGTCGCGAGGGAGATCACCGAGAAGGAGCTGTTCGCCCTCGAGGGGCACGGCAAGACCTTCCGTCGCTCGGTGGATCTCGACGTGGTCAACAGCACCCCCGGCGGGCTCGCCCTGGACGGCGAGCGCGTGGTGATCGGCGACAAGGTCTGCGACGTGAACCTCCGGGCGCTCCGGTCGGGCGTGGACCCGGCGCAGATCACGGTGCGGCTCGAGGTCAAGGCGCCCGAGAACGCGCCGGACCAGGCCGACACCCGCGCCCAATTCGACGTCGGCTGGTACGACTTCCCGATGATCGACAACACGCGCCTCGCCAACGGCCTCAGGTGCGCGGTCACGCTCAGCGCCTTCTCCCCGTCGAACGCCGACCTGGCGACCGTCTGCTTCCCCGCCGAGTACGCGAGCCTCAAGGACCGTCCGTACTACGACGAGGTGATCCAGAAGCTCCAGGAGAGCGCGCGGAGCGAGGAAGCCTCGAAGCGCTGAGCGCCCGCGAGGCGCGGGGGGCCACGCCATGATCCGTGCGCCGGGATCGTCGACGTCCCGCCGGCGCGTCGGGGCGCTGCTGCTGGTGGTCCTCGCCGCGCTCGCGACCGCGTGCCGCTCCGACATCGTCGTGCGCGTGTGGACCCGCATCTACGACGACGCGAGCGTGTCCAGGCGCCTCGAGGTCTCCGGGCGGCGCGCCGACGAATCGAAGCCCGCGAAGAAGGACTGGCTCGAGGAGGAAGCCGGCATTCACCTCGCGCGTCCCGAGGCGTGGGCCCGGCACGACGCGGACACGGGACGCCTCTCGGCCGAGGGCACCTTCCCGTCCGCCGCCGACGTCCCCCCGTGCCTGGCATTCGAGACCGATGCAGGCCGGGTGCCGGACAGCGCGAAGCCGGCCGTCACGGTCGAGAACCTCGTGGTCCTCAAGCACTGGGTCTACACCGAGACCTACGCCGATCCGTTCGGTGCTGCCGCGGTCTCGTCCGCGCTCGACCACCTGGTCGGCATGGCCGCGGACGCTCTCCGCGACGAGTTGAAGCACCAACTCGGCGATCGCTTCGACACGGCGCCCGCCGAGAAGTTCGTGAGGACCGAGGTGCGCTCGCTGGCGGGCGAGCTGTTCGACGCGCGAAGCAGGAACCCGGGCGATGCCCGCGCCGCCGCTCGGGAGTCCGCCTGGGCCGCGATCCTGGCGCGGCACGGCATCGCCGCCGCGCCGGCGGGGGAGAAGGGGTTCTTTAAGGCGCAGCAGGCCGGCCTGTTCGAGTGGACGCGCCGCCGGGTCGCGGAAGCGCTGTCCCGTCCGGACGCCCCGATGTCTCCCGCGGACCTGGCGTTCTGGCCCACCGGCGACGGCTGGGAGCAGCGCTCCGAGGAGATCGTGGAACGCGTCTACGGATCCGATGACGAGCTCCTCGAGTCGATCCGGCCGTCGCTTCGCGCCCTGACCGGCTACTACGGCGACCTGGGATCGCCGCGATTCCGGTTCGAGCCCGCGCTCGAGATGCCCGGCCGCCTGCTGGCGACGAACGGAACCGCTTCACGGGAAGGTGTGGTCTGGTTCCTGCGGGACGAGGACCTCGGCGCCGCCGGGCGGACCCTCGAGGCGGAGTCGGTCACTCTCGACGACGAGAAGCTGCGGGCGCTCGGGGCGCGGCGCGAGTTCGAGCCCGGGCAGCTCCTCCAGCTGACCGACATCCTGTCGCGCCGCGACCCCGATGGCGCGCTCCGCAAGATCCTCGCGACCGCGGTGGAGAAAGGCCGGCTCTCGATCCTGAGGGAGAAGGACGCCGTCCCCTCCGAGCTCGAGCTGCTCGTGCGCGAGCTGGCCGACGTGCTGGACCCCGCGGTGCAGGAGCCGGCGGCCCGGTAGCCCGGATCCCTCTCCGGGACGGGTTGACGCGGTATCCCTGTTTGTGCTCTTCTCCAATCCTGTCCCACGGGCCCGGAATCGAGGGAGGACGCGCCATGCGCCGCCGCGGATTCGATACCCAAGCGATCCACGCAGGTCACGAGAATTTCCATCCGGACGCGACCCTGGTCCCGATCTACCAGAGCGTCGCGTACCCGTACGAGGACGCTCGCGAGGCCGCCGAGATCTTCAGGGGTGAGAAGCCGGGATACACGTACGGCCGCTGGGACAATCCCACCGTCGAAGCCTTCGAGAAGCGGATGGCGGCCCTCGAGGGGGCGGAGGCCGCGATCGCGACCGCTTCGGGGATGGCCGCGATCTTCCTTCTGACGCACCACCTCGTGAAGGCCGGCGAGGACATCGTCTCCTCCAACCGGGTCTACGGCGGGACCTTCGGTCTCTTCGACGTGGGTCTCCCCAGGATGGGCGCCAAGGTCAACTGGGTGACGGCACCCGAGTCCCTCGACGCCTGGGCCGCCGCGATCACGCCGCGCACCCGGTTCCTGTTCGTGGAGAGCCCCAGCAACCCGGGGCTCTTCATCGGCGACCTCCGCGCGCTCGCCGGCCTGGCCCACTCCCGCGGAATCCCCCTGGTCGTGGACAACACGATCTGCACGCCGGCCCTGCAGCTACCCCTGGAGCTGGGCGCCGACATCGTCGTGCACTCGACGACCAAGTACATCTGCGGCAACTCCTCGGCGCTGGGCGGGATCATCATCGGATCGAAGCCGTTGATCGAAGACGGGATCCGCAAGGGCCCGATCCGCTACCTGGGCCCCTCGATGTCGCCGTTCAACGCGTGGCTCAACCTGCTCTCGCTCGAGCACCTCTCGCTGCGCATGGAGCGCCACTGCCGCAACGCGATGGCCCTCGCACGTCGGCTCGAGGAGCACCCGCAGGTCGTGTCGGTCAACTACCCCGGACTCCCGTCGAACCCGTACCATCGCCTCGTCGCTCCCCAGATGAAGGGGTGCAGCTCGCTGATGTCGTTCGTGATCCGCGGCGACTACGACGACGCGGTCGCCGTGATCGACGCCCTCGAGCTCTGGACTCACGCCACGCACCTCGGCACCTGCAAGACGATCGTCACGCACCCCGCCTCGACCACGCACTCCGCGATGGGACCGGAGGAGCTGCAGAAGGCCGGGATCCCGCCCACGCTGATCCGGGTGTCCGTCGGCCTCGAGGACGAGAGGGACATCCTCGAGGACATCGAGCACGCGCTCGCGAAGATCGGCGCCAAGACCGGCGCCGGCCCGCGCTGAGCGCGCCTTGACGAGCGCCCCGAGGGGGCGCCGCTGCGCCATCCTCCCGCCATGTCGCGGAGCGCCCGAGTTCCCGTTCGGCTTCTGGTTCTCGCCCTCCTCGCCGCGGGAACGCTCGCGGCCTTCTGGCCGGTGCTGCACCACGACTTCGACGAGTACGACGACGCCCAGTACGTCACGCGGAACGCCCACGTCAGGGGCGGGCTCACTTCCGGCGGCGTCGCCTGGGCCCTCACCTCCTTCTACGCGTCCAACTGGCATCCCCTCACCTGGATGTCCCACATGCTCGACTGGCGGCTTTACGGCGCCAACGCCGGCGGGCACCACGTCACCAGCCTGCTCCTCCACCTGCTGAACTCGTGCCTCCTGTTCCTGATCCTCCACCGCGCGACGGGAGTGCCGGGGCGGAGCGCGGTCGTCGCCGCGCTCTTCGCCGTGCACCCGCTCCACGTCGAGTCGGTGGCGTGGATCGCCGAGCGGAAGGACGTGCTGAGCACCCTGTTCTGGATGCTGGCCACGCTCGCCTACGTCCGTCGCGTTCCCGGCTCCGGAATCGCGGACCGCGCGGCGGTCGCGATCCTGTTCGCGCTCGGCTTGTCCGCGAAGCCGATGCTCGTCACGCTCCCCTTCACGCTCCTGCTCCTGGACTTCTGGCCGCTCGGACGGTGGGGACGGGACGGCTCGGCGCGGGCGTTCCCGCGGATCCCGTCCGCGCTCCTCCGGGAGAAGCTCCCGCTCTTCGTGCTCTCCGCCGCGTCCTGCGCCGTCACGATCGCGGCGCAGCACCGCGCCCTGGCGTCCATGGAGCGGTATCCCGCCGGGGTCCGCACCGGGAACGCGCTCGTGTCCTACGCGGCCTACCTGGGCAAGACCGTCTGGCCCGCCGCCCTGTCGGTCTTCTATCCCCACACGGAAGCGCTCGCGGCGCCGCTCAGGGTGGCGATCTCGACTCTGGTCCTCGTGGCCGCCACCGTGGCGGCGTTCCTGCTCCGCCGGACCCGGCCGTACGTGATCTTCGGCTGGCTCTGGTACCTGGGAACGCTCGTCCCGGTGATCGGGCTCGTCCAGGTGGGGAAGCAGGCGATGGCGGACCGCTACACGTACGTGCCGTTGATCGGGATCTTCGTGATCGCCGTCTGGGGCGCCGCCGACGCGCTCGGCGCGCTGGCGCGGCTCCGCGCGTCCGGTGGAGGGAAGCGGGCCCGCGCGGACCAGGACGCGGCCTGGATGGCGCTTCCCGCGGCGATGGTGCTCGTGCCGCTGATGCTCGCCACCCGCGGGCAGCTCGCATACTGGCGCGACGCCGTGACCCTGTTCACCCGGGCCGTCACGGTGGCGGACAGCGCCGTCGCTCGCACGAATCTCGGGGAGGCCCTGCTCAACCGGGACCGGACCGCCGAGGCGGAGGAGCAGTTCCGAGCGGCGTTGCGCATCGATCCGTCGGCGAGCGAGGCCCACAACAGCCTCGGGTTCATCCTGGAGAAGGAGGGCCGCCCGGACGACGCCCTGCGGTTCTACAAAGAGGCGACGCGCCTCGAGCCGGGATACGCGATTGCTCACCGAAACCTCGGACGGCTCCTCGCGCGCCTCGGGCGCCTCGACGAGGCGGTGGTGCACGACGAGCGCTCGGTCGCGCTCGATCCCGGCGACGCGGAGACGCTCGCGGGCCTCGGCGTCGCTCTGGCATCGCTGGGCCGCTTCGGGGAAGCCGCCCTGCGTTACGAGGCCGCCTTGAGGATCGATCCGAGGTCGCCCGAGGTGGAGAACAACCTCGGGACCGCGCTCTCCCGGCTCGGGCGCGGCGACGAGGCGTTCCGGCACTTCGCCGAGGCCGTCAGGCTGAAGCCCGGCTACGCCGTCGCGCACTACAACCTGGCGACCGCGCTGTACGATCGGGGCGCCTTCGCCGAAGCCTGGACGGAGGTGCGGAGAGCGCGGGCGCTCGGCTTCCTCCCCCCGCCGCGCTTCCTCGAGATGCTCGCCGCGAAGATGCCCGAGCCGGATGGGTCGGAAGGCGGCCGCAGGACTCCTACCGGATCGTGACGAGCACCGCCCCGGTCACCGCCATCGCGACCGCCAGAGTTCGCCGAGGCGTCATCGGCTCCTTCAGGAAGATCGCGGCCAGCACGACGATGAAGATCGTGGAGAGCTGGTTCAGCACCGCCGCGACCGACGCCAGGGTGTACTTGTAGCCGGCGAGCCAGGCGGTCATGCTGAGGCACGACCCGAGCACCGAGGCGGGAATCGCGAGACCCCAGGCGCGGCTCGGGAGGAAGATCGCCGCGGCGTCGCTCCGCCAGCGCGGCACGAGCATCAGCGGCAGAAGGCCGGCGACGCCGAAGGTCATCCGCACGGCCGCGGCCCAGAGGACGGGTACGGTCCCGAGCATCTCCTTCACCATGACGATCCCGCACGCGGTGCAGATCATGGCGGCGGCGCCCAGGATCGTGCCGACGACGATGTCGCGGCGCGTGCTGCCGGGGGGCGGTCGATCGGCGCTCCCGGTCAGGATCGCGCCCACCACCAGTGCCGCGCCGACGAGGACCTGGAGTCCGAACCGCTCGCCGAGGAACAGGACCGAGAGGCCGATCACGGAAGGGGAATACAGGGTGTCTACCACCGCCACGAGCCCGGCGCCGAGCCTCTCGAGCGCGAGGAAGAAGAGGGTGTCGGCCAGGGAGATCCCGAGCACCCCCGACCCCGCGAGCAGCAGCCAGTCCGAGCGCGGGCGGTCCGGGAAGAGCGGCAGGCCCGCCAGCACCAGGGCGAACACGAGCAGGGCGACGGTCACCACGTTCTTGAACAGGTTGAGGGCGACCGCCGACGTGGTCTCGCCGATCTTCCGGAAGAGGATCACGCCCACGGCCCAGGCCAGGGCCGCGGTCAGCGACAGGATCTCGCCCATCAGTCGGAATCCGGCCATGGGCGGGCAGGTGTATCACAGATGGGCGTCAAAGGCCTTCCGCGTCACCCTCTTTCTTCCTCTTGGCCGGGCTCCCGAGACGCTCGTCCACCGCCCGTTGAAGGAGGAACTCGATCTGGCCGTTGACGCTTCGGAACTCCCGGGCCGCCCAGCGGTTCAGCTCTTCCCAGAGCGAGGGACTGATCCTGAGCAGTAGCTTCTTCCGCTCCGCCATGGCGTCCCGCTCAGGGGTACAGCGTCCCGGCGTTCACGACGGGGGTTGCGGACGTCTCGCTGCACAGCACCACCAGCAGGTTGCTGACCATCGCCGCCTTCCGCTCCTCGTCGAGATGGACCACGTTCCTCTCCGAGAGCTTCGCGAGGGCGAGCTCCACCATGCTCACCGCGCCGTTGACGATCTGGGTCCGCGCGGCGACGACGGCGGTGGCCTGCTGCCGGCGCAGCATCGCCTCGGCGATCTCGGGCGCATAGGCGAGATGGCTCAGGCGCGCCTCGATGACCTTGATCCCGGCGCGGTGGAACCGGTCGGTCAGCTCTTGCTCCAGCTTCGCGCTCACCTGTTCCGTCCCCGCCCGAAGCGTGAGGGTCTCGACATCGTGGTCCTCGAACGTATCGTAAGGGTACGCGCCCGCGAGATGCCGCACCGCCGCCTCGCTCTGCACGACCACGTAGTCCTCGAAGCGATCCACGTCGAAGAACGCACGGTACGTGTCCTCCACCTGCCATACGACGACCGCGGCGATCTCGATCGGGTTGCCCGCCTTGTCGTTCACCTTGATCTTCTGGCCGTTCAGGTTCCTGGCGCGGAGCGTGATCTTCTTCTTCGTGTAGAAGGGATTCGCCCAGAAGAACCCGTTGGTCTTCACCGACCCCTTGTACGTGCCGAACAGGACCAGGACGATCGCATCGTTCGGGTTCACGATGAACAGTCCGCTCAGCGCGAGGACGGCGGCGAGCACGATGGGCACGAGGGGCAACGCGTAAGCCCGGCTCCCCGTCCTGATGGTCAGCGCCACGCAGCCGATGGCCGCGGCGATCAGGACGATGCCCAAGAGAAGCATGGCGTACCCCGAGCCGGCCGTTCGCGTCTTTTCCGAGTCGTTCATGGGGTCCTCCTTGGAATCGGATCTTCGACATCAAACATATATCATGATGATAGCTAGCCGTCAACAACGCTCTGGGGTCGATCGGGCCGCCCGGCGGGCTCAGCCGGGAAGCACCCGGACGACGATCAGGGTCATGTCGTCGTGCTGGGGCGCGGCCGCGACGAACGCGTCGGCCCGCTCGAAGATCCGCTCCACGACGCGCGGGGCCGCGAGTCCCGGTTCCGCGGAGCGGAGGGCCTCGAGCAGGCGCCCCTCCCCCCATTCCTCGTCCTCGGCGTTCATCGCCTCGCTGATGCCGTCGGTGAATCCGACGAAGAGGTCGCCGGGCCGGAGATCCACCGACGCCTTCACGTACGCCGCGTCTTGCATCAGCCCGACGACCATGCCGCCGTCCTTCAGGCGAAGGATCTCCGCTCCGCCGCCGCGGAGGAGGAACGGCGGGTTGTGGCCCGCGTTGACGTAGTCGAGCCGCCGGGTCGCCGGGTCGAGCTGCGCGTAGAAGAACGTCGCGTAGCGATTCTCCGGCGAGGTGTCGTGGATCAGCCGGTTCACTCGGCCCATCAGGCGCGCCAGATCGCCCCCGCCGTCCATCGTCTGGCCGCGGAGCGACGCTTGGAGGCTCGCCATCAGAAGTGCCGCTGGGATACCTTTCCCCGAGACGTCCCCGAGGCCGATGCCGAGGACGCCCCCCGGCAGCGCGAGGAAGTCGTAGTAGTCGCCGCCGACCCTCGACGCGGGTCGGCAGGCCCCCGCGCACTCGATCCCGGGGACCGCCGGGATCTGCTGGGGGAACAGCCGCTCCTGCACCTCGCGCGCGATCTCGATCTCCCGGCTGAGGCGCGCGCGCGTCGCCGTCTCGGCGACGATCGCGGAGGTCAGGCGGCTGTTCAGGAGCGCGAGACCCGTATGCGTCGCGACGTTTCGAAGGAGGCGCAGGTCGGTCCGCGAGTACGGCTGCTCCGACAGCTTCGGCCCCAGGCTGACCATGCCGAGAAGTTCTCCCCTCGCCGCGAGCGGAAGAAGGATCTGCGTGTCGAGCTCCCGCAGCACGCGGCGCTCGGCGACCGGCAGCCCCCCGTCCCGGTGGACCCACGATGCGGGATCGTCGAAGTAGACTCCCACGGGGCCTCCTACCGCCTTCAAGACCTCCAAGGTCCGCGAGCCCGCGGCGAGACTCGGGACCGGCTCCGCTGCCGGAGCCGGGGTGAGGACGAACGCGCCCTTGTCCTCGACGAGCGTCCCGATGCGGCCGACGTGGAGCGCGCTCCCGATCCTCTCGGTCACGGTCCGGAGCAGCGGCCCGGCCTCCACGATGGTGCGCACCTGCTCCCCCAGCTCGGTCAGGACGTGCTCCTCGTCGTAGGCATCGCGGAAGAAGCGCCGGTCGATGGCGCGCAGCGCCTTCGTCGCCCGCCTCCTGACCGTGAAGATGATCACGACCCAGACGCCCATCGTGGCGAGCTTCAGGGGAAAGCCCACCTCGGGGCGCAGCCAGATCCGGCTGAACATGACGCCCAGCGGCAGCATCCCGGCGAAGATCAGGAGCCGGAGCCCGTTCTTGACCATCAGGTAGCGTGCCCCCATGCGGAGCACCCAGCGCACCTCCAGGGCCCGCTGCACGACGATCACGTAGGCGAGCGTCGCGGGGAAGACGAGCACCGGCAGGAGCGCGGTGAGGAAGATCGCGGTGGGAGCGTCCTCCAACGCGTGCCGGGTCGCGAGGCTCCAGATCACGAGGAGGAAGAGCGGCGTGAGCGCCACCGTCGCACCCGTCCGCAGCAGCCGAAGCCTCCGCTTGGAGTCGGGGCTCGACGCGAAGGCGGTCTTCATCGCGAGGCTGGCGAAGAACGAGCTGACGCAGGCGAGCGCCAGGACGAACGCGGGAACCTGGAGGACACGTTCCACGGCCCACACGGAGCCCATCGCACCCTGGTGCTCGAGGGCGCCGACCGAGCCGACGGTGGTGAGCAGGCTGCTCGCACCGATCACGGCGATGGGGACCCACTTGATCCACGGGCGCCGCTGCTCCGCGCGGAACGGCTCGGGGAAGGAGAGCCCGAACAGGAACATGAAGATCGACCAGCTCGACGAGAGCGCCACGGAGTACGCCACCCCCGCCTCGCGGAGCCCCGGCTCCCAGGACGCCGCGTCGGCCCGCACGAGCTGCCCGAAGCTGAGCATCAGGCCCAGCAGGATCCAGGCTCGCCTGTCGGTGGGACGAACCGCGACGACCCAGAGTCCGAGGAGCGTCGCGAAGAGCGGCATCCCGACCTTGAGGCCGAGGCCGACGATCCAACTCCGCACGAGGGATCCTCTGGACGGGCTGGCGGCCGTCAGCCGGATCGTCGCCGTGTGCTCGACGGGCGCCATTCCGGGGTCGGAATGGCGATAAACGACCTCCATCGTGTCGCCCGGTCGGAGCCGGCGCGCCGCCTCCCAGGGGGACGCCGTGCCCAGGTAGACCCCTCCCCCGATCCGCACGGGCTCGTCCCCGACCGCCAGGCCCGCCGCCGCACCCTCGGGGCGAACCTTCTCGAAGCGGGACGATTCGACGGCGACCTCGAACGGGATGGCGGGTCGCGGGGCCCCGGACAGGAGCCCCGCGAGGACATCTTTCGCGGAGCGCGCGTGGTGGGTGAGCGCGACGGCCGCGATCGCGGCCAGCGCGATCAGGGGCCATCGCCGTGTCCGGCGCCGCGGCGACGGGTCGAAGCGGCCCTCGGAGCCCGGCACGGCGTCCCTCTTTCGCAAGGTTCCCGCCGGCGTGGCGGGGGTTGGAGTATACGCCGCCGCCTCGCCGGCCCCGCCGTCGGTGCTGCATTTGGGTGGCCCTCGGTCGCCCCGGCACCGGCACGATTCGGCTTTCACACTGGGCGGAACCGCCGTATATCGGTAGTCGGCACGTTCGGGGCCGCTTCAGGACCCGGCGTCGCCTTGACGGGGGGGATGCCATGCCGTCGTGGATGGATGTGCGCTCGATGCTCGGGGATCTGTCCCGCAGCCGCGGGATCCGCGATCTGCTCGCCGCGCTCGTGCTGGTCTCGTCGGCCGGAATGCCGGCGGCCCAGGAGGACGTCACCAAGTACCTGGTGCACGTCCGGCTCCAGTCGCTCGAGAAGGTCGCCGACCTCGCGGCCGCCGGATTCGACGTCGCGGGGGTGAACAAGGCGGAATTCACCGCCGGGGTCGTGGCCACCGACGCGGACCTGAAACGGCTCCACGATCTCGGCTGGCAGTACACGGTGGTGCGGACCAACCGGAGCCCGGAGTCGATCCTCGCGCTCCAGGATTACACCGATCCGCAGGAGATGTCGGCGTTCCTCGATCAGGTCGTCGCGAGCTACCCGACCCTGGCGCAGAAGTTCGTGGTCGCCGGCCCGTTCTTCGACGGACAGACGCAGTACGGCATCAAGATCACGAAGGACGTGACACAGGACAACGGCCGTCCGTCCTTCGTCCTGGACGCCCAGCACCACGCCCGGGAGGTGATGACGGCGGAGATCGCGAAGGACATGATCGACTACCTGACGTCGCGCTACGCGACGGACACTCAGGTCCAGCGCTGGGTGGACAACATCGACATCTACGTGGTCCCGAGCGTCAATCCCGACGGCGCGATGTACGTGTTCCAGCATGACAACATGTGGCGCAAGAACCGGCGCCCCAACTGCCCCGTGGACGTGAACCGCAACTACCCCTTCGCTTGGGGGAGCTGCAACGGCTCGACGAACATCTGCACCGACGAGACGAACCGCGGCTCGGCGGCGGGCTCGGAGCCGGAGACCCAGGGGATGCTGCAGCTCTTCGCGAGCACCCACGCGTTCTACTCGCTCTCGTATCACACCTACGGCGAGTACCTGATGTACTCCTACGGCTGCACGAATCCGGACGAGATGACCGCGCTGGATGAGGTCGCCCACAGTCTCAACAACGTCCTGCAGAACGACAGCGGAACGACTCCCTTCGCGGTGCCGTCCCAGGTCGGCCCGATCTGGTCTTCGATCTACCTGGTGGACGGCGGGAGCATCGACTCGGACTATGCCATCTACGGCACCTACGCTTTCACGATCGAGGCCAACTCCTCCGACTTCCAGCCCGACTACGCCACGTGGCGGAACATCACCGTGCAGCGCCAGCGGACCGCCTGGCAGTTCTTCCTCGACCGGACGCTGGACGGCCCGCAGGTCCGGGGCACGGTCACCGACGCGGCGACGGGACTGCCGGTGGCCGCGCGGACCGTTCTCCAGGAGGTGACCTACACGCACGGCGAGTCGTCGCGCCACGCGGACGCGAAGGGCCACTACGACTACCTGGCGCGGAGCGGACAAACCTATCACGTGACGTTCTCGTCTCCCGGGTACTGCACGATCACCGAGGCGACCACGGTCGGGAGCGGGCCGGCGACGCTGGACGCGGCGATCGTCCGGCCGACTCCCCCGGATTGGGTGAGCGCGACCGGAGCCGGGGACAACCAGATCGACGTGACCTGGGCCCCCGCGATGAACGCCACCGGGTACCACGTGTTCCGCTCCCTGACCTCGGGAGGCCCGTACACAGAGGTCGGAACGGTCACGGCACCCGCGACGATCTTCCACGACTCCGGCGTGTCGGGCATCGCGACGTACTACTACGTCGTCCGCTCGCTGCAGCCGTGCGAGTCGCTGAACTCCGTGGAGGCGGCCGGCAGCACCACCGGCGCCTGTTCGGTGGGACCCGCGTTCGCGGGAGCCTCGTCGGTCACCAATCCCCAGACCTCGACCTGCTCGCTCAGCCTTTCCTGGCCCGCGGCGGCCACGCGGTGCGGCGGGGGCGTGACGTACAGCATCCACCGCAGCACGACGACGCCGTTCACTCCCGACGGCACCAACAGGATCGCGTCCGGGCTCGTGGTGAACTCCTTCACGGATCACGGCGCCCTGGCGGACAGCACCACCTACTACTACATCGTGCGCGCGGTGGATGCCTCGAACGGCAGCGACGACGGCAACCTCAACATCGTGAGCTCGAGCCCGACGGGCCCCACCGCCACGGGGACCTGGACGGACGACGCCGGCGACACCGGAGCGGCGTCGCTCGTGCTCTCGTCTCCCTGGTCCGTGCTGCCGGCCGGGGGGAAGACGGGACCCAAGGTCTACGCCACGGGCACCTACACGAACAACCTCTGCGCGGCATTGACCACGCCGCCGCTCTCGGTCCAGACCGGCGCCGTGCTGACCTTCGCGTCGAAGTACGACATCGAGACCAACTGGGACGCGGGGATCGTCGAGGTGGCCCAGGGCCCGTCGTTCTCGACCTGGAGCCGGCTCACCACCGTGAACTATGCCGACGCGCTCCAGAACACGGGGAACGCCTGCGGCTTCCCGAAGACCGTGACCGGCACGGTGTTCTCGCACTTCAACTCGCCCCCGACGTACCGCGCCATCGGCTACACCGGCTCCCTCGCGGCGTTCGCGGGGACCGACATCAAGCTGCGCTGGCGGATCGGGAGCGACGGCTCCACGGCGGGGACCGGCTGGTGGGTGGACGACATCGCGGTGTCGAACGTCGTGTTCCGGCAGGTCTGCTCCTCGGGGACGCCGGCGGCCCCGAAGGAGGTGAGCCCGGACGGCACCCCGATGGCGGCCTCGCGAGCCGCGGGCGGGACGGGGGTCAGCCTGGCCTACTCTCCCGGCTGCGGAACCCTGGACAATGCGGTCTACTGGGGGTCCGGCCCGGTTTCGCCGTCGCCGAGCTGGACGAACGCGGCGTGCGCCCTCGGCAACACGGGGCTTGCGTCGTTCGATCCGGGCGATCCCGAGCCGGGGGGCCTCATCTACTTCGTGATCGTCGGCCAGAACGCCTCGGTGGAGGGGAGCTACGGCACGGCGTTCGACGGCGTCTCCCTTACGGAGCGCGGCGAGGCCGTCGGCGTCGGAGGCTGCGACAAGCCGCAGGATCTTTCGGGAGTCTGTCCGTAGCCTAGCTCGCGCCGATCTGCCTGGCGTACGCCTGGATCTGGTCCATCCGGCTCTTGAGGGCCGGGGCGTGCTGGCGGGGCACGCACTCGCCGCAGATCTCGCCGGCGAGCGTCGAGATCGACCTCCGGCTCGCCTCGAGGGAGGGGGGTCCGTTGGCCTCCCTCGGGACGTGCGCCAGCAGCTCGTTGATCTCCCTGAGGCACGAGACGAGCCCTGCGAGGATCGCCTCGAGCACCGGCTCGTCGGGAATCTGCTGCGGCCGGTAGAGCAGGTCGTGGACCGTGTGCAGCTCGCCGACGAAGACCCTGGCCGCGCTCTCTATTCGCTCGAGCAGGCGCTCGCGCGGCCAGTTCTGCTCGGCGCAGGACGCGGCGATCGACCGCATCTCGGTGAACACCAGGTGCAGGTTCGTCCTCACCCGGCCGAGCCGGTCCTCGAAGGCGATGCGGTGGATCTCCTCGATCAGCTCCTCCTGCCGGCGGGACACGAGCTTCGAGACCAGGAATCCGAAGAAGAGCAGGCCGGCGGCCCCCTCGGCGACGGCGAGCACGCGGACGATTCCGACCGGAACGACGTCGCCGTATCCGATGGACGTCGCGGTCACGAAGCTGAAGTAAAAGGCGGATAGCAGCCCGTTCCAGGTGGACCCGATGGGACGCCCTCCCTCGAGGAGGGACTGCCCCGAAAGCATCCCGGTCGTCCAGTAGATCAACCCGCAGCCGAGCACCGTCCAGACCCAGATCGCGAGCAGGCCGGCCACCGACCCGCCCGCGAGGGAGCCGACGAACGCGGGGAGCCGGGAAGCCCGCGTCAGAGACGAGCGGGTGGCCCGCCGAGCCGAGGTCCCGCCGGCGGACCGCGTCTCGGGATCAGGAACGAGGGCCGGCACCACGGAAGACTCGACGGCGCCGCCGTGCTCCGTCCAGTCCTGCAAACCGCCGTGGTACTTGCGGACGCGCGTGTAGCCGAGATCGCGGAGCAGGCCGACCGCCTGCTCTCCCAGCGGTCACGTGAAGCTGCCGCAGTAGACCGCGATCTCCCGGTCCGGATCCGGCAGCACCTCCCGGGCGCGGTCGGACACCTCGGCCAGCGGGAGGCTCACCGCGCCGGGAAGGTGCGCGCCCGCGTACGATTCCCGCGGCAGGACATCCACGATCGTCAGCAGAGGATCACGGAGGCGCCGCGCGACCTCCTCGCGAGAGATCTCGCGCTCGGCGACCGGGCTCTCACGCCGTGGGACAGGAGAGGTCATGACGGCCTCAGCCCAGCTTGGCGATCCGGGTCCTTATCGCCTCGATCCCGCGAGCGGACACCTGCGCCTTCGGCAGGCCCTCCGCGTAGGTCAGCGCCTCCGCGAGCGCCGCCTTCGCCGCCTCCCTGTCGCCCTTCTTCTCCAGGATGCCCGCCTTGGTCGAGTAGATCCGGATCTTGCGGGGGCCGTACACCAGCTTCAGCGCTCGGTCCGCCGCGGCGAGGGCGTCGTCGTAACGACCTACCTCTCCGTAGGCGATCGCGAGCCGCGCCGGCGGGTTGTAATCCGAGGGGAGGTCCTTCT
>JAIQFR010000087.1 GCA_020073205.1 Terriglobia bacterium | reverse complement strand
GCGGACGTCTCGGGGCTCGAGCGGGGGGCGGATTTCACGCTCTCGGGGGCCCCGCTCAAGCTCGAGCGGTCGAAGGGGGCGATCTCGATCGAGACCGACCGGGACGTGCAGTTCCGCGACCTCGAGTCGGCGCTGCGCGTGAACACGTCGGCGGGCGCCGTGAGGGGCACGACCAACAAGGGCTCGGTGGAGGTCAGGGGCACCGGGGCGGAGGAGGCTCAGATCGAGGCGATCTCGGGCCCCGTCTCGGTGGAGGGAGACGGGTTGAAGGCGAGCCTCAAGAACATCGGGGCCGACGTCACCGTAAGGACGTCGTCCGCCCCCGTCGCGCTCGACAACACCACGGGACTCGTGACGATCGACGCCGACAACGGCGAGATCGTGGCGGGCCACATCTTCGGCGAGGTCAGGGTGACGAGCCGCGGCGGCAACGTGCGGCTCACCGAGCTGAACGGCCCCGTGGACATCCGGGCGGACGGGGAGGAGGTTTACGTATCGTGGACGTCGTTCCCGGCCGCGAAGGACAGCTCGATCACCAACGACAGCGGCGGGGTGTCGGTCGAGTTCTCGACGTCGGGGGGGTGTCTCGTGCAGGCGCAGACGAAGGAAGGGCGCATCGAGACCGTCGGGCTCCCGCGCGTCGTGGTGAGCGACGATCGATCCCAGGCGCAGGGATCCGTCGGACGCATGAGTCGCCCGCTCCTCAAGATCGTCGCCAACGGCGACGTGCGCCTCACCGGCAACGGCCCGGCGGAGGCGGAGACGCAATAGCGGGTGCCGGGACGATTCAGGCGGCTCGCGGGAACTTCGGGGAACGAGCGAGGCCGGCGCGGCAGAAGCGGAAGACGAGCGCGGTCCAGAGGCAGCCGAAGCCGTACCGGACGCTACGGAGGAAGTTGATCGACGAGGCCTCCTCGAAGTAGCTCGTGGGGCAGCTCACCTCGCCGATCTCGCAGCCGAGCCAGAGCACCTCCGCCAGCACCTCGTTGTCGAAAACGAAATCGTCGGAGTTGGCGTCGAGGGGCAGGCGAGCCAGGAGCTCGCGGGAGAACCCCCGGTAACCGGAGTGGTACTCCGAGAGCTTCCCGCCGAGAACGACGTTCGAGTAGAACGTGAGGAACCGGTTGGCGGCGTACCGCCAGAGGGGCATCCCGCCGCGGCGGGCCCCGCCCCCGAGCACCCGGGATCCCAGCACGCACGGGTAAACGCCGTTCCCGATCAGCGCGACCATCGAGGGGAGGAGCTTCGGGGTGTACTGGTAGTCCGGATGGACCATGATCACGATGTCGGCGCCCTCCTCGAGGGCGAGCCGGTAGCAGGTCCTCTGGTTCGCGCCGTAGCCGCGGTTCCGCTCGTGGACGTGGACCCGCGTTCGGGGCAGGGAGCGGGCGATCTCCACGGTGCGGTCGCGGCTCGCGTCGTCCACCACCAGGACGAGGTCCACGATCTCCTGCTCCATGACCTCGTCGTAGGTGCGGGCGAGGGTCTTCGCGGCGTTGTACGCCGGCATGACCACCACCACTTTCTTTCCCTTGAACATGCTCCGCCCGTCTCCTCGATCGGCGAAGTATCCTATCATCCCGTGGCCCCGATCTCGCCGCCGCCGGCGGTTCGAGGGGCGATTGTCGGCCTTTTCCATGTTGCTTCGGGGCCGCGCGCAACCGACATTATCGTCAAGGCCATTCTCCGGACGCCGAAGGGTTCCTGCCCCTTCAGGGTAAGCTCGAAGAGCTCGAGAACGCACCGGCGCCCGGGAAGGGCCGCGCGCCCACGGTGGCCGCGAGTTTGTGGGATTCCGAGAGGTGCGTGGTGGAGCGCGGGGAGCGGAGCACAGCATTGTCTGCGGGTGCTTGGGTGGGGATCTGAAGGAGCCTGACACCAGCCGCCCGTCGGACTTGCTTCAGCAGTAGATCTTCAGCCAGGACTCCGGCGGCTTCTCCCGGCCAGGAAACAGCCTTGTCGCCAGGACCTGGCGCCAGGTCCAAGGGCCTTCCGTCAACCCCAGCAGCATCGCCGGCGTCCTCCGGTCCGGCCGCCTCTCCGATCGGCCCTTGACGAAATTCTTCCAAACCGTCATCAGGAAGGCCCGGCCGACAATCGACTCCAGCCTCCGGCCAAACGCGATCGTCTCACGTTTGTGATCGGCGCAGGTGTGGCGCAGCAGCTGGTGCAGGTGATCGACCGGCGCCATCGCCTGGTCCCGCGCGATGGCCTCGGCCGAGCGGGGCGAGCCCTTGGGCCCGCGGACGGGATTCGGGTAGACCTCGAGGTCCACTCGATGGCCTTGCGGATGCGATCGCACGGCGAGGCCGTAGTCCTTCCTCCCGTCGACGCGGAGCCTCAGGCGGTCACCGGGAGGCGGCAGGGACAGGAGCAGGTCGAGGGATCTTCGGATGCTGGCGACATAGGGGGCACGCTCCGCCAGGGTCGGGGACTTGGCGGGGCGCCCGTCAGGACGGCGCCCGGGCCCTCGGTGCGGAGCGGGATCGGGCCCGAAGCAGAACCAGGATCGGGCGCCGACGGGTGTCCCGATGGCGAGGGCGTGGTCCTGGCGGCCGACGAAGGTCTCGAAGTGGTCGTGGACGATGCTCTCCTCGAGGGAGCCGAGGTGATGGAGGGCCCGTGCTTGGAGCAGGAGAGCGTGTCGTCCGAGCCGGTGAGCGAGGCGGGTGACGGTCGTCTTGGCGCACGCCCGGGAGCGGGCGATCTGGCGGTGGGCGGAGCCGGCCTCGAGGGCCGCGGCGACTTCTTCGGGGAGGTCGCGCCGCTTGAGGTAGTAGGAGAAGGAGAAGGTCTGCCGTGAGCAGGTATGGCGGCAGAGGAGGCACCGATACCGAGGGATCTTGCGGCGATCGGCGCGGCGGACATAGGAGCCGTGGCGGTGGAATCGAGAGCCAACTCCGTGGTGAGCCGGACAGTCGGGCCAGGGACAGAAGGGGGGACGGAAGCGGCCGGGGCGAATGGACTCGATAGGACGTGAGGGCCAGTGCACCACCGAGTTGAAGGCAACGCCCATGCCCGAAAATAAGACCGAAAGGACGCCACCCTGTCTGCAGCATCGTCCGCCGGTGGACAAGCACCGGCCACGGGCGTCCGGTCGATTCTCGACTCACCCCACAACCTCGCGGCCACCGTGCGCGCTTCGGCCGCCGGCCCGGCTTGCGCTACACTGGTCCGGGCAGGGAGGCGGGCGATGCCCAGAGCCATGGATCCCGCGGTCGCGACGCTGGGACAAGAGCTGGCGAGACGCACGCGCCGCGGGGTCCTGTACGAGCGCCTCGAGGGACAGAAGGTCCGCTGCCACGCGTGCGGGCACCGCTGCCTCATTCCCGAGGGACACGACGGCATCTGCAAGGTCCGGTTCAATCGCGACGGCGTGCTCCGCGTGCCGGCGGGGTACGTCGCGGGGCTCGCGGTCGACCCGATCGAGAAGAAGCCGTTCTTCCACGCGTTCCCAGGCGCGGACGCGGTCTCGTTCGGGATGCTCGGCTGCGACTACCACTGCGCCTACTGCCAGAACTGGCTGACGTCGCAGACGCTCCGCGACCGAGAGGCCCTCGCGCGGCCGAGGGAGGTTTCCGCCGCGGAGATCGTCGATCTCGCCGTGCGGCGGCGCGCCCCGGTGATCGTCAGCACCTACAACGAGCCGCTGATCACCAGCGAGTGGGCGGTCGAGGTCTTCACCCTCGCGAAGCGGGAGGGGATCGTCTGCGGCTACGTTTCCAACGGGAACGGGACGCCGGAGGTGCTCGACTACCTGAGGCCCCACGTGGACCTGTTCAAGGTGGACCTGAAGTCGTTTCGCGAAGCGTCCTACCGGGGCCTCGGCGGCCGCCTCCACGTCGTGCTGGACACGATCCGGAGCCTCAAGGAGCGCGGGTTCTGGGTCGAGGTCGTCACCCTCGTGGTCCCGAAGTTCAACGACTCCGAGGAGGAGCTCCGCGACATCGCGTCGTTCCTCGCGGGCGTGTCCCCGGACATCCCGTGGCACGTCACCGCGTTCCACGAGGACTACCGGATGGCGGGGCAGGGGGACACGACGGTCGAGGACCTGCTGCGCGCGGTGGAGGCGGGGAGGGAAGCGGGGCTCCGCCACGTCTACGCCGGGAACCTCCCCGGCCACGTGGGCGGCCTCGAGGACACCCGCTGCCACGGCTGCGGCGCCGTGTTGATCGAGCGCCGCGGGTTCCGCGTGCTGCGGAACCGCCTCGCGGACTCCGGGACGTGCCCCGACTGCGGCGCGGCGGTGCCCGGAGTGTGGAAGCGGCCCAGCTGATCGGTGCGCGAAGCCGATGGCGTCGAAACGAGGCGCGTCAGGTTCCGGCGAGCCTCTTGGCCTCGCGAAGGCGGGGGGCGACGGCGGAGCGGCCGAGGGCGAGCGCGCGGGAGAACGCATCGACGGCCCCGGCGTAGCGGCGCTCCTCGAGCAGGACGTTTCCCAGCTCGGCCCAGGCCTGGTCGAGCGAAGGATCCCAGAGGACGGCCTTGCGGAGCGAGCGCTCCGCCCCGTCGAGCCGCTTCTCGCGATGGAGAGCGACGCCCAGATCGAAGTGCGCGAGGCCGTACTCGGGACCGACGCGGACCGCCTCGCGGCAGGCCGCCTCCGCTCCCGCGATGTCGCCTTTCTCGCCGAGGAGCACCCCCTTCTGCACCAGGGCGGGCAGGTACTCGGGCCACAGTCGGAGCACGTCGTCGTTGCCGCGGAGCGCCTCGGCGCTCCGTCCTTCCCTGGCGTCGAGCGTCGCGACGACGAAGCGGGCGCGGGGGGAGAGGGGGCTCACGCGCGTCGCCGCCTCGAATAGCGTCCGGTCGCTCCGCCACTCGAGGCAGCGGGACGCGGTGCCGATGGCGAACCCCGCCAGGAGCAGCGCGAACGCCAGGCCGACGAGTCGCCGGAGCTGGGCGAGGCTCGAGGGGACGAAGGCGATCTCGCTCTCGACGAGCCGCCCCATCACCACGGCGAGCAGCAGGCAGTACCCTGCGACGGGAAGGTAGAGGAATCGCTCCGCCATCCCCGCTCCGATCCGGAACAGCAGGTTGCCGATCACGAGGTAGGGGAGCAGGAACAGGGCGGCGGAGAACGACACCTGGCGCGCGAGGCCGGGGAGGGCCGGGGCGCCCGGTCGCCGGCGCAGGAGAAGCGGCAGGAGCGCCAGGACGGTCCAGGCGGCGGGGAACAGGAGCCCCGCGAGGGAACGCGGCGCGAGCAGCGCCCGCTCCGCCGCGATGGCGTTCCCCGAGTAATCCGCCGACAGACGGACGGGGATGAAGACGAGCCGGGCGTAGCGCGCGGCGATGGCGAGCGCCGTCAGGAGCCGGTCGGTCCCGTCGAGGCGGACGAGCGGATTGTCCGCGGGGGGGACCGTCTGCGCGAGGGTCAACGCCTCGAGCGCGCGGATCCTCAGGATCACGTGAAGCTCCAAGGCGACGGCGAGGGGCGCCAGCGCGGCGCCCCGGTCCACGAGCCACGGGCGGAGGCGTCCGGGGAGCGGCGGCCGGAACAGCAGCTCCTGCAGCGCCAGGAGCCCCACCCCCGCGATCGCGGTCTCCTTCGATCCCAGCGCGAGGAACAGGAGCGCCGCGGCCCCCCAGGAGGCGAGCCGGTACGTCGCCTCGCTCGAGACGGTGGCGCGCGCGCCCGGCGTCTCCCAACGCCCCGAGGCGCTCAGAGCGAGAAGCGCCAGGAGGGTGAACAGCGCCGCCAGGATCTCGGCTCGGCCGACGACGTTGGCGACGGCCTCGGTGAGGACGGGGTGCAGGGCGAAGAGCAGGCCGGCCGCGGCGGAGGCGAGCGGCGTCGCGCCGAGGCGCCGCGCGAGGGCCGCGAGGGCCAGCGCGGTCAGCGCGTGCAGCAGCACGTTGACCCCGTGGGAGAGAGCGGGGTCGGGGGAGCCCGTGACCTTCCGCTCGAGGGCGTAGCTCAGGATCGCGACCGGGCGGTACAGGGTTCGATCCTGACCCCTCGCGCCTTCCCAGTACGACCCCGAGAAGATCGCGGAGAGGTCGCCCCGGGCGACCGTGGCGCTCTCCTCGACGGCCAGGTGGTCGTCCTGCACGTACCCGGCCCGGTAGAGCGGCGCGTGGGCGAGGGCGGCGGCCAGGACGATCGCCGCGGCCAGGAGCGCGGCCCGGTGGGCCGGTCGGAGCGTCGGGAACCCGAGGCGGAGCCGGTCCGGGGATCGCCTCACGGCCTGGGGGCCTCGAGGCCGCCGAGGACCTCGGGCCCCACGAGGACCTCCCTCGGCTTGCTGCCGTCGGCGGGGCCGATGATCCCCTCCTGCTCCATCATGTCCACGATGCGCGCCGCTCGCGCGTACCCGAGGCGGAGGCGGCGCTGGATCAGCGTGATCGAGCACTGCCCTTCCTGGAGGACCATGCGGACGGCGTCGACGAACATGGAGTCCCGCTCGCCGGCGTCGTAGCCCGTCCGCTCCTCCTCGGGCTCCTTGAGCACCGACTCGTCGTAGACCGGCTTGGCCTGCTTCTTCAGGAACGCGGTGATCCGGTTCAGCTCCGCCTCCGTGACGAACCCTCCGTGCAGCCGGACCAGTCGCGAGGAGCCGGACGGAAGGAACAGCATGTCGCCGCGTCCGAGGAGCTGCTCCGCCCCCCCCTGGTCGATGATCGTCCGCGAGTCGACGCGCTGCGACACCCGGTAGGCGATCCGCGCCGGGAAGTTGGCCTTGATGGTCCCGGTGATCACGTCCACCGACGGCCGCTGGGTGGCGAGGATCATGTGGATCCCGACGGCCCGGGCCATCTGGGCGAGCCGCATCACCGACTCCTCGACGTCGGCCGACGAGACCATCATGAGATCGGCCATCTCGTCGATGACGATCACGACGTAGGGGAGATGGCCGAGGGGGATCGGCTCGCCCGTGCGCTCGTCGGTCATCGTGCGGCCCGGCTCCTGGGCGAGGAGCGCGTTGTACTGCTCGAGGTTCCGCACGCCCACCGAGGCGAGCTTGCGGTAGCGCTGCTCCATCTCCCTTACCCCCCACTTGAGGGCGGTGGAGGCGGCCTTCGGGTCGGTGACGACCGGGATCAGGAGGTGGGGGATGTCGGCGTAGATCCCCAGCTCGATCATCTTGGTGTCGATCATGATGAACCGGACGTCGCGCGGCGAGGCCTTGTAGAGGATGCTGGCGATCATCCCGTTCAAGCCCACCGACTTTCCCGCGCCGGTCGCGCCGGCGATCAGGAGGTGCGGCATCCGGTCGAGCTCCGCGGTGAACACGGCGCCGCTGATGTCCTTCCCGAGAGCGAGGGAGAGCTTGGACTTCGAGCCTCTGAAGCGCTCGGACGACAGGAGCTGGCGCGGGTAGATCGTCTCCTGGTGGCGGTTCGGGACCTCGACACCGATGGTGGAGCGGCCGGGCATCCGGTCGATGCGCACCGACTCCGCCTTGAGCGCGAGGCAGAGGTCGTCCACGAGACCGGTGACCTTCGAGTACTTGACGCCGGCCTCGGGCTTGAACTCGAACGTGGTGACCACGGGGCCGGGATGGATCGCGACGACGCTCCCCTCGAGCGCGAACTCGCGGAGCTTCTCGGTGATCTGGCGGGCGCGGGCGAGCAGCTCCTTCTCGTCCTCTCCTTGCTGCGGCGCGGGCTCGTTCAGGAGCTCGATGGGCGGAAGGGCGATCCCGCCGTCGCCGTGCTCCATCGGGAGCTGCGGTTGGCGCGATGGGGCCGCGGGCTTCGGCGCCGGACCGACGGGCACCATCGGGCGCGCGGGCTTCGCGGCGACGACCTCGGGCTCCTGGGGAACGCGGATGGAAGGGCGCGGCTTCGCGTCCGGAGCGGGGACCGGCTCCTCGGCCGCCTCGGAAGGGGCCGGGGAGGAGGCGGCGCGCTTGGCGTGCTTGCGGATCAGCGCGCGCTTCTGCGCGGCGCGCCGCCGCGACTCCCTGAACGCCGCGAAGCGGGCCGCGGCGCGGCGGCCGAGCGCCGCGGTCGCTTGGAGGAGCGTCTCGCCGGCACGGACGAACGAGAACCGGGTCGCGAGCACGATGCCGGCGGCGAGGCATCCCGCCGCGGCGATCCACGCTCCGCTCCCCCCCAGGAGCGCCACGAGGGCGGAGGCGGCGCCCCGTCCCACCAGCTCGCCTCCCGCCGACGGGTTCCAGCCGCCGAACGCCACCGAGCCGTAGAGGAGGTCGAGGAGGGCCGAGAGCGCGACGAGGACCACCCCGTAGCCCAGGAGCTTCTCGTACGACGCGGCGAAGCCGTGTCCGGTGAGCCGGGTCCATCCGATGAGCGCCAGGATGAGGGGGACCAGGAACGCCGCGAGGCCGAAGCACTGCACGAGCCCCTCGGCGATCGACGCGCCCACCCAGCCGGTCCAGTTGTGGGTCGGCCTGGGCGCGGGGAGCCAGTGGAAGAGGCTCGGGTCGGCGGTGTCGTAGGTGGCCAGAGCGAGCACGACCACGGCGGCGAGCGTGAGCAGGAGGATCCCCACGACCTCGCCGAGGCCGTGGCGCTTCCGCGGTCGCCGGCTCGACACGTCCATCGCTACAGCTCCACCAGCACCGGGACGATCAGAGGGCGGCGCTGGGTGCGGCGCCGCAAGAAGCGCTTCAGGTCCGTGGCGATGCGCGCCTTCAGGAGCCCCTCGTCCGCCCGCTCCTCCGGCGTCGCCTCGGCGAGCGACAGGCTGACCACGTGACGGGCCTCCTCGAGCACGGTCTCCTCGCCGCCCTCCGGGAGGAAGCCGCGGCTGATGATCTCGGGGGTGCCGTTCACGCCGCCGCTGACGCGATCGACCGCGACCACCGTGACCACGATGCCGTCGCCGGCGATCCGGCGGCGGTCCCTCAGGACGGAGAGATCCACCTCCTCGAGCGCGTCGTCGATGAACACCTGGCCCACGGGAACCCGGTCCACGATGCGGCACTCGTTCTCGGTCAGCGCGATCAGGTCGCCGGAGTCGGCGACGATCACCGCGTCGCTCGCCAGGCCCGCCTCGCGCCCGACCCGTGCGTGCTCCCTGAGCTGCCGGTACTCCCCGTGGATCGGGATCAGGAACTTCGGGCGGAGGAGACGGAGGAGCAGCTTGAGCTCCTCGCGGGCCGGATGCCCCGACACGTGGACCGGAGCCTCCGCCTGGGTCACCACGTCGGCGCCGCGGCGAAGGAGGTGGTTGATCATCCGGCCGATGCTCTTCTCGTTCCCGGGGATGGTCCGCGCCGAGTGGATGACCAGGTCGCCTTCCTCGACGCGCGCGTCGCGGTGCTCGTCCACCGCGATGCGGGCCAGCGCGGACATCGGCTCGCCCTGCGATCCGGTCGCCAGGATCAGGGCCCGCTCGCGGGGGAGGTTCATCGCCGTCTCGGCGTCGACCCTGAGGCCCGCCGGGATCTTGAGGAGGCCGAGGCGCTCCGCGACGTCGGAGTGCCCCAGCATCGACGCGCCGAGGAGCGCGACCTTCCGGCCGTGCCGCCCCGCCAGCGCGGTCACCTGCTGGAGGCGCTCTATGTTGCTCGCGAACGACGTGACGAACACCCGCGCCCGCGCCGACGCGAGGAGGGAATCGAGCACGGGGACCACCGTCCGCTCGCCCGGGGTGAATCCCGGCCGGTCCGCGTTGGTGCTGTCGGACAGCAGCGCCAGGACTCCCTCGTCGCCCAGGCGCGCCAGCACCGAGAGATCCGCGCCCACGCCGTCCATCGGGGTCGGATCGAGCTTGAAGTCGGCGGTGTGGACCACGGTCCCCACGGGAGTGCGGATGACCAGCATCGCGGCCTGGGGGATCGAGTGGGCGACCGGCAGCGTCTCGATCGCGAACGGGCCGAGCGTGAGCTTCGTGCCGTCGGTGGGAAGCGGGCGCAGGAGGCCGCGCACGGCGAGGTCGTGCTCGGAGAGACGGGCCCTGACGAGCCCGAGGGTGAACGGGGCGGCGTGGACCGGGACCTCGCGCCGCGCCAGGAGGTAGGGGAGAGCGCCGGTGTGATCCTCGTGCCCGTGGGTGAGCAGCACGCCGTGGATCGTCCCGCAGACGTCCAGGTAGTCGAGATTCGGGATCACCACGTCGACGCCGAGGTGCTCGGCCCCCGGGAACATCATCCCGGCGTCCACCACGATGCAGTCCTGCCCGTGGCGGTAGAGCATGAGGTTCATGCCGAACTCGCCGAGCCCGCCCAGGGGAACGATCTCGATGCGCGGTGGGGATGGCACCGGAACTCCCGCGTCTCCTCGCGGGTCGCTCAGGACGTGCGAGGGACGGAGTATATCAGAGCGAGACGCGGCGAGGCCGCGCGGGCCTACGCCCCGGCCGCTCTCGCCCTCGCCGCTCGCTCGCGCGCGGCGAGATCGGGGCGGCCGAGCGACGCGGCGCGATGGTAGGCATCGGCGGCCTCGCCGTAACGTCCCGAGCGGAAGAGGACGTCGCCGAGCGCCTCGGCGATCCCGGCGGAGCGGGGAAGCCGCCCGGCCGCCTCCCTGAGTGCCCGCGCCGCGTCCTCGCGCCGGCCCAGTCGCTCGAGGGCGGCGCCGAGGCCCAGAACCGCCCCCTCGAGCCGGGGATTCTGGTCGATCGCCTTGCGGAACGCCGCCTCGGCCGGCGCGAGATCGCCGCGCTTCGAGAGGAGGAGCCCCTTCTCGTACCATGCCGACGAGAAATAGGGCCAGAGGCGGGTCGCGCGGTCGAACAGCTCGTACGCCTCGCCGTCGCGTCCGTGCTCCTCGCGGATCTTCCCCAGGGTGAACTGCGCCCGCGGGCTCGTCGGGGTCGATCGGACCGCGGCCTCCCAGAGCCGCTCGTCGCTCCGCCATTCGGCGCTCGCCCTCGAGGTCCGCACCGCGGCGCCGAGGCACGCGGCCGCGAGGAGGGTGAGGAGCGCCGCAGCGATCGGCCGCCTCGCGCCTCCCGTGGGCCGCGAGCGCGCGAGCACTTCCTCGGCGGCGCACGCGACCAGGAGGCAGAAGCCGGCGGAAGGGAGGTAGAGGAGCCGCTCGGCGAAGATCACGCCGATCGGCACGAGGAGGTTGCCGACCACGAGGTAGGGGAGGAGGCAGAAGGTCGCGGCGAACGCCGAGCGGCGGAGGAGGCCGAACGGGTCCGGCCCGCCGGCGGAGCGCGCCGGCCGGAGGAGCGCGGGAGCGAGGGCGAGGAGAGCCAGGACCAGGAGGACGAGGACGCCGGCGAGCGGGAGCGGGGCCAGGATCCCCGTCTCCCTAGGGATCACGGGGCCGGAGTAGTCGGGGGTGAGCCGCAGCGGGAGGATCATCAGGCCCGCCGCGCGGGCGGCGAGACCGAGGGCGGTGGCGACGCGCTCGACGCCGTGGAGCGCCACCAGCGGGTTGTCCGCGAGGACCGGCTTCTGGACGGCGAAGGCGCTCCCGAGCGCGCGGGCGCGTAGGGCGAGGAACGCGAGCGACGCCACGACCGTCGGCGCCAGGGCGAACGCTCGCGCGCCCAGCCACTCGAGGCGACGGTGCCGCTCCGGCGGACGGAAGGCGAGGTCGAGCGCGGCGAGCAGGAAGGGCGCGGCGATCGCCGTTTCCTTCGATCCCAGCGCGAGGAAGACCATCGCCCCCGACAGGTACGGGGCGGCCGGCGCGAGGCGGGAGCGCCGTGCGCCGCCCCAGGGTCCCGCCGCCGTGTGGGCGAGGAGCGCCCCGATCGTGAACAGCGCGGCGAGGACCTCCGCGCGCCCGACGAGCCCCGATACGGCGCCCGAGTGGACGGGCTGCACCGCGAAGAGGAGCCCCGCCGCCGCCGCGAGGTGCCACGAAGCGCCGCAGCGCCGCGCGAGGAAGAGGAGCGCGAGCGACACCAGCGCGTGGAGGGCGATGTTCACCCGGTGGGCGCCGGCCGGGTCCACGCTCCCGTCGGACCCGCGCTCGGCGGCGAAGCTCAGGATCGTGACGGGCCTGTAGAGCGCCGACTCGCCGCCGGGCGCCCCGCCGCTCCAGTAGTCCGTGCCGAAGATCGCGGCGATCCCGCCGCCGCGGACCAGGGGGTTTTGCTCGACGATCGCGTGGTCGTCCTGCGCGAACCCGCCGCCCATCACCGGCGCGTAGGGGATCACCGACGCCAACGTCACGAGGACGATCGCCAGGGCGGGAAAGCTCCCGGCGGGCTTCCCGTCTCCCGTCGCCCGTTGGTTTTTCGGGGGTCGGCTCAACTTCGGCTTCCGTGGCGGTCCAGTATATCAGTCGCCGCGCGGCCAAAAGCTCGCCAGGATCAGGAACCCCTCGGGGGGCACGGCTTCGGCGCGGGCGCCCGGGTCGAGACCGGCGGAGGCGAGGAGAGCGCGGGCCTCGTCGACCCCGCCCGGGAGGGCGGCCCGGACGTTGTTCAGGAGCGTCTGGCGGCGATGGGCGAAGCAGGCCGCGAGGCAGGCGCGGAGCGCGGGCTCGAGGGCCGGGGGCAGGTCGTCGGGCGGACGGCGCTCCCATCGAGTGACGGTCGACGTCACCGCGGGGCGCGGACGGAACGCCGCGGGAGACAGGTCGAAGAGAGCGGTCACGCGGTAGGCGCGGCCGGCGAGGACCGTGAGCGGGCCGTAGGCGCGGGTGCCGAACCCGGCCGTCAGGCGGTCGGCGACCTCGCGCTGGAACATCAGGACCGCCCTCGACACCGATTCGCGCTCGGCCACGAGCTTCATGGCGACCGGCTTCGAGATGTTGTAGGGGAGATTCCCGACGACGGCGAGCGGCGCGCCCGGCGGGCACGACAGCGCGGGGGCGACGTCCGCGAGATCGAGGCTCAGCACGTCGCGCTCGAACAGCAGGAGCTTCTCGGGGTCGAACCTCTGACGCAACGCCGCGGCCAGCCCACGGTCCACCTCGACCGCGGCGATACGCGAGGCGGCGCCGATCAGGCGCGAGGTCAGCGCTCCCTGCCCCGGGCCGATCTCGAGAACGGGCTCGTCCGCTGCGGGCGCGAGCGCGTCCACGATGCGGTGGACGGCCCGCGAATCCGCGAGGAAATGCTGTCCGAACCGCCGGCGGGCGCGTGGCGGATCCGGCTTCGATCGCGTGAAAGCGCGCATGCTATATTGCCGGCGGCGGTTCCGAGCCCAGCACGAGCGGTCCCTGGAGGAGCGATGCCCGACGACCCGATCGTACACCTGAACGACGGCAACTTCGACGAGGAGATCAAGAGGATCGAGGCCCCCGTCCTCGTGGACTTCTGGGCGGCGTGGTGCGGCCCGTGCAAGACGATCGCCTCGTCGCTGGAGCAGCTGGCGTCGGAAATGGCCGGTCGCGCGGTGGTCGCGAAGGTGAACGTGGACGAGAGCGGCGACCTCTCGAACCGCTTCGGCATAAGGAGCATCCCGACCCTGATGGTGTTCAAGGGGGGGCGGGTGGTGGACCAGATGATCGGCGCGGCGCCGAAGGAGCAGATCAGGCGGCTGATCGAGCGGCACCTGGCGTAGGGCGGATCGCGCCGGTCAGGGGAGGAGCGCCGCGGGATCGAGCACGAGCACCACCGAGCCGTCCTCCAGCAGCGCGGCGCCGGAGTACTCCTTGAGGAGGCCCAGGGGCGGCCGGAGCGGCTTCACCACCACCTCCCTCCGACCGAGCACCTCGTCCACCACGAGCGCCACCGAGCGCTCTCCCGCGGGACAGAGGAGCGCCGAGCCGGACCGGTCCGGCCGCTCGTGTCGGCGGCCGAGCTCGAGCCCCCCCCTCAGCCCTGGCAGACCTGGGGCTACCTCATTTTCTGGGTCGTCCTCGACGAAATGCACATCCTCAACCTGGCGGTGGCTCCCGACCGCCGCCGCCGGGGCATTGCCCGGCGGTTGCTGGCCGAAGGCCTGGCCCAGGCCCGGGAGCTGGGGGCCGCGCTCGCCTGGCTGGAGGTGCGGACCTCCAACCTGGCGGCCCAGGCCCTGTATGAGTCCTTCGGATTCAGAGAAGTGGGCCGCCGCCCCGGCTACTACGAAGACACCCGCGAAGATGCCATCCTCCTGACCCTGGAGTGGGGCGAGACCGGAGAAACATGAGGAGAGACCGCTGTAACCTTTTGGCGATCTTTGACGTCTTTAGGATAATCCAGCAGAATCAGGAGGGCAGACGATCCATGGAAGAAAAAACCCAATTATTGGTTTGCCTGGGGGCGGCAGTTGCGGCCAACTGTATTCCCTGTTTTGACTACTATTACCAGAAGGCCCAGGCCTGCGGCCTGGCCCCGGAGGATATTCAAGCGGCGGTGGAATGTGCTTACAAAATTAAGAATAATATCAATATGCTGATGAAGAACAGCGTCAGAACCCTAACGGGTCAGGAAGGGGATGCCTGCCCCTTGCCAAACGATAAGTGCAGTCCGAAATGCGGTTCATGAATTGACCGGGGTCAGAGATGCACCTCACGGAGATTTACGATCAGTATTACCAGAAGGTCAGAAGATTCATTCTGCATACGGTGAGAAACGAATGGGTGGCCGATGACCTGGTGCAGGAGACCTTTATCAGAATCAACCATAACCTGGCAGACGTCAGGGATGCCTCCAAGCTAAAAGCCTGGATATTTAGGATTGCCTACAATATCTGCCAGGATTATTTCCGCCGGCAAGGGAAAACCGCCAATTTAGGCCTGGAAGAAATCTCCGGAGAGCCGGCCGCGGCCAAGGCGCCCACGATTCAGAAAGAACTGGAACAAGGCCAGATGCGCAAATGTGTCTTCGGTCTGGTCAACCATCTGCCCGAGTCGCTCCGCAGTGTCATCATTCTTTCGGATATCAGCGAGTTCAGCCAGCGGGAAATCGCCGAGATCCTGGGGATCACCGTGGACAACGTCAAGATCAGGCTCCACCGGGCCCGGAAAAAGTTGAAGGCCCTGCTGCTGGCCGGCTGCCTGACGATCTGGCTGGCCATGGTGTCACTGTCGGCGGCGGCCCCGTTGCAGCAAAAAATTGCCGCTCTCAAGTTCTCCGGCGCCCTCTCCCAAGAGGACCAGAATTACCTGGGTCTGGAAAAGCCGGGGCCATTTACCCTCCAGGACATCAAGGCTCCGTATGTCCTGATAGAAATTACGCGCACCACCTGACCCCACTGCGTGGAGCAGGCGCCGGTCGTGAACCGGTTGTACAATCTGGTGGCAAAATCGGACCTCAAAGACAAGCTAAAGTTTATTGCGGTGGGCGAGAGCGATGATGGGTCGTCCTTACAGCGGTTCAAAGCCGCTTATAAAGTGCCTTTCCCCATGGTGCCCGATCCCGATTGGGCCATCGGCGTTGACCTCTTCGATATCAGCGGCACCCCCACCACGGTGCTGGTGGATAAAAGCGGCAAGGTGCTGCTCAGGGAAGTGGGGTTCTTTGACAACGCCGGGGAAATGTTTAAGAAAATCAAGGCGAAATTAAAATAACCCGGCGGGCCTGGCGGGCCCTGCCGGCCTCACCCCGGGCCCGGGCCCGATTGAGGGGGAACTTCCCGATGGATTTCAAAGCCATTCTGGTAGCCACCGACTTTTCCGATTGCGCCGGCGCCGCCTTCCAGGTGGCCCAAAAACTGGCCCGGCAGTTCGGGGCCAAAATTGTTCTCCTGCACGTCATCCAACAGCGGATCGTGGCCCGGATGGCGGAGCACCTGAAAGTGGCGCCGGACACCCTCCTGCCCGCCTTTCGGGAAGAGGCCCAACAGAACCTGGATGCATTTCTGGGGAAGTGCTGCGCTTCAGGCCTGGAGGTGACCAGCATGGTGACCGTGGGCATCCCCTTTCAGGAAATTGCCGTGGTGGCCCGGGATCTGGCGGCGGATTTGATTGTCATGGGGGGCTATGGCCGGAGCGGCCGGGGACCCATTGAGGAGGTCTTTTTCGGCTCCACCGCCGAAAAGGTGGTGCGCCTGCTGCCCTGCCCGGTGTTGTGCGTGCCCTGGGAAAGCCAGGCCCCTACACGGGGAAATCCACTTTAATCTTGAAGATCTCCTGGGCCGGGAGGCTGAGGATTTCCGCCACGCCTGAGGCCAGGGAGATTTCCTCCAGGATCTGGTTGAGGCGCTCGGCCGATTCGGCGATGAGGGTGAACCAGACGTTGAAGCGGTGCCGCCTCAGGTAGTTGTGGGTGACCCCGGGGTAGCGGTTGACCACGGCCACGAAGTGGTCCAGCTTATCCGGCGGCACCCGGGCGGCGACCAGGGTGCTGGAGTAGCCCAGCTTGCGGGAGGTGAAGTTGGCCCCCAGGCGCCGGATGACGCCGCCGTCGGCCATGGCCGCGACCCGGGCCAAAACCTCCTCTTCCGAGGCCCCTACCCTTCTCCCCACTTCGGCATACGGCCGGGACGCAATGGGAAAATGCGACTGGATCTCGTTTAAGATGGCCCGGTCCAGATCGTCTAAAGACAGGGTTTTCGGTTTTCGGTTTTCGGTTTTCGGTTTCGTCATAAGTAATGCTTCTGTCTTTGCGCCTTTGCGTCTTGGCGTGAGCCCGTATTAACCGTGCGCCTTTGCGTCTTGGCGTGAAATCTTATCCCACCGGCTCATAAGGACAGATGGGATCGTCCCCCAGGACGTCGCCGGTCATGGCATAGGCCCGGGCCCGACAGCCGCCGCAGACCTTGCGGTACTGGCAGGCGCGGCACTTGCCGTGGTAGTCGTCCACCCGGCGCAGTTGCCGGAACAACTCCGAATTGGCCCAGATTTCCGGAAACGGCGTCTCCCGGATGTTGCCCGCCACCAGGTCCAGGTAGCCGCACGGCTGGACCTCCCCCCGATAAGACACGAAGGCGAAGCCCTGGCCGCCCAGGCAGCCCTTGGTCATGGCCTCCATGCCGTGGGTGGCGGCGGTGATGGGTTCGCCCCGGGCGTGGGCGTCCTGGCGCCAGAGCCGGTAGTACTGAGGGGCGCAGGTGGGCTTGATGAAAAGCCGGCCGTCATGCTGGCGTTCCAGGAGCCAGCTTAGGGTCTCTTCGTATTCCGCCGGCGACAGCAGCTCCTCCCGGATGAGCTCCCCCCGGCCGGTGGGCACCAGCACGAAGACATGGTGGGCCGCGGCCCCGAGTTTCAGGGCCAGCTCGAAGATGGCCGGGAGCTCGGCGCGGTTGGCCCGGGTGACGGTGGTGTTGATCTGAAAGGGGAGCCCGGCCTTCTTACAGGCGGCGATGCCCGCCAGGGCCCCGTCGTAGGCGCCTTCCACCGCCCGGAGGCGGTCGTGGGAGGCGGCGCTGGCCCCGTCGATGGAGATGGACAGACGCTGGATGCCGACGTCCTTGAGACGGGCGGCGATGGCCGGGGACAACAGGGTGCCGTTCACCGCCATGACCATGCGGTGGCCGCGGCCGGCGCCGTGGGCCGCCAGGTCGAAGATATCTTCCCGGAGCAGGGGCTCGCCGCCGGTCAGGATGACCACTATCTGGCCCAGGGTGGCCAGGTCGTCCAGGAGTTTGATGCCCTCGTCGGTGGTCAACTCGCCGGGATAGGGCCCGGAGCCCGCTGCGGCCCGGCAGTGGAGGCAGGCCAGGTTGCAGCGCCGGGTGGTCTCCCAGGCCAGGAGGCGGAGGGGAGGGATTTTGGTCTCCCGGGAAGAATTTCGAGCCGGACTCATGGGTAAAATAATAACGAACTTCCAGGGCAAAAGCTATAGCCTTCGGTATGGACTCAGCCGGATGGCGCGGTTCGATTTTGTGAACATGTAATGATAATTTTTTAATTTAATTAAATTTAATTAAAAAATTCCTTGACATGATTATATTTTTTTGCCATGTTGGAATCGCCAGAAAAAATGCCAAACCCGCCGCGAGGCGAGGACGGAAAGCCACGGGTCTCAGAGAACGTAGACAGCCGGGTTGCCTGGAAAGGCAGCCCGGTTTTTTTGTCTCTTCGGGAGCTAATAAAGGAGGTGATGGATGTTTAGATAGCTCCATGGCAAGCAGCCCATACCAAAGCCAAAGATTAATCTTCCAGGAGGACGATAATGAAAAGGATGTCAATAGCACGACTCGCTCTAGCCCTGCTGTTGCTGGGGGCGATGGCCGCACCGGCATACGCCGAGACTCTGTGGTATAGCGGCGATTATGATCTTACTGCAAACGACCCTAGTTATCAAATTAACGAAATCCTCCCAAACAGCATCAATCCAACCATCAATGACATCAATGCCAGGACTTACGATGGTTTTGTGGTGCCTGCCGTTGGTTGGACCATCAATACCCTCTACTCCAATAACTTCCTTATAAACACTAACTCTAGCGACTCGATCACCGGGGCTTACTGGGAAATCCGCCAAGGCGTGTCTGCCGGCAACGGCGGAACCCTCCTGTTATCCGGTACCGTTAGTTTGTCTGGCATGAGCGTTGACCCTACCGGCCGATTGTTTGCTTCAGATCCTCCTTTTTCCGAAGTAATGGTTAAAGTCACAAACCTGAATCAATTCCTTTCTGCGGGCACCTACTGGCTGAGCGTCACCCCGATAACTTCTAATGCTTATGATTATATAGCCAATAGCTTTACCACAGGGACAAGTGCGACGGGCCCTGGCTTGAATGGCAGTGGTTTCTTATGCTATTCTAGTCCGGACAGGGGTTTTGACTTTCAATACCTTGATAACCTATCTTTTCTTGGGAC
>JAIQFR010000086.1 GCA_020073205.1 Terriglobia bacterium | reverse complement strand
GTGCATCTTGGCACCTGGAAGTAACGGGTCGTCCCCGGGCGGGAGCCAAGTGCCGTCCCATGCGCCTGAGCGGCGGCGCGAGGCCCCGATCCCGGGCCCTGCCCGTGGTTATCCTGCGCCCCATGAGCCTGCTGCGGGCATCCCGTCCCCTCCTGCTGACCGTCATCGCCGACGTCTGGTTCGCCGCGCGACCGCGCCCTTGACCTCCGTCAAGCCCTGATCGGGAGGGGGGAGGTATCTTCCCCGCCCGGGCGACCGGGACGAGGGGAAGCATGCCGCGCGACGTGGTGACCATCGACGAGACGAAGTGCGACGGGTGCGGCGAGTGCGTTACGGCGTGCCACGAAGGGGCGATCCGCATCGTGAGCGGCAAGGCGCGGCTCGTCGCCGACGCGCTCTGTGACGGCCTGGGTGCCTGCCTCGGGTATTGCCCGCGAGGCGCGATCACGGTGGAGAGGCGCGAGGCCCCTCCCTTCGACGAAGCCGCGGTGGCGGCGCACCTCGCCGCCTCGAGGGAGGCCGGGGCAACGCATCCTCGACCGCGCGAGCCGCTTGTGGTGCTCGGCGCGGCGCCCTCTGCGCCGGAGTCGGATGCAGCGCCGGCCTGCCCGTCGGCGAGGTTCTCGAGCTTCGGACCGGGTCCTCGTTTCGCGCCGGCGGGGAACGCCTTGCCGCCCGCCGGCCGCTCGGAGCTGACCCACTGGCCCGTCCAGCTCGGTCTCCTTCCTCCCACCGCCCCGGTCCTGCGGGGCGCGAGCCTCTTGCTCGCGGCGGACTGCGTTCCGGTGGCCTTCCCCGGATTTCACCAGCAGCTCCTCCGGGGACGGGCCGTCGTCATCGGTTGCCCGAAGTTCGACGACGTGCGGGGTTACGTCGAGAAGCTGGCAAGGATGATCGCGGAAAGCGCGCTCCGTGACATCACCGTGGCCCGCATGGAGGTCCCCTGCTGCGGCGGGCTCGTCATGGCGGTCCTCGAGGCGAGGCGGCGGAGCGGCCGCGACTTCCCGGTGACGGAGGTCGTCGTGGGCACCCGCGGCGATCTACTGGCCCGGCGCGATCTTCCGATCGACTGACCGGCGGGGCCGGAGCGGTACCGACCGCGATCCCTGTCCCGCCCGGCCCCCCCGCGGCTATCCTGTGTCCCATGGGACTGCTGGGCGCGTCACGCTCCCTTCTGATGACCGGCATCGCCGAAGTCTGGTTCGCCGCCCGTCAGCAGGCGAAGGGCGGAGGCGAGCGGTTCGGCCTCCTGCTCATGGTGGTCTCGGCGTTCTTCTTCGCCGCGATGGCCGCGTTCGCGAAGAAGCTGCTCCCGGACACCCCGATCCAGGCCGTGGTCCTGTCGCGCGGCGTGATGATGACCGCGATCTTCGTGGGCGCCGCTCGCTGGCAGGGGGTGCCGATCTTCGGGAAGCGGCCGGGGGCGCTCCTGATGAGAGGGCTCCTCGGCTACGCCGCGCTGTCCTGCTACTTCTACTCGGTCCAGCACCTGCCGCTCGGCGACGCGGTCCTCCTGCAGTACAGCCATCCGGTGTTCGTCGCCGCGGTCGCGCCGCTCTTCCTCGGCGAGCGCACGGGCGGGAGCCAGTGGGTGCTGATCGCGGCGGCGCTCGCCGGCGTGGCGCTGGTCGTGCGCCCGGCCGGCGAGGTGCGGGTCGAGGCGCTCGTCGGGGTGGCCGGGTCGATGCTGTCGGGGCTCGCGTACATCGCGGTGCGGAAGCTCTCGAGGACCGAGCACCCGATGACGATCCTGCTCTGGTTCCCGCTGGCGACGATCCCGTTCTCGCTGGCCGCGACGCTCTCGGCGGGCCGCGCGGCGATCCCGCGTGACGGCAGCGAGGTGGCGGGGCACCTGCTCGTGACCGCGACGGCCCTCGTGGGGCAGATCGCGCTCACCCACGGCCTCGCCCGAGCGGGGGCCGCCCGTGCGACCGCGGTCACCCTGACCGGCCCGGTCTTCGGGCTCGCCCTCGGCTTCCTGATGTTCGGCAGCGTGCCGACCGCCGCCTCCCTCGCGGGGACCGGGGTGGTGCTCGCCGCACTCGCGCTCCTGGCCAGGAGCACGTGGCGCAGGAAGCCCTGATCGCGGCGCGGGTCACCGGATCACGAAGTCTACCCTGCCGTTCCCTAGCTTCGCTTTCTTCTCCGGGGGAAGGGTCTTCGGCTCGACGAGGAACACCCGCTCGGCCTCGACGCGCCCCGGCGCGAGCAGCGCGTCCTTCGCCGCTTGCGCCCGCTGCATCGCGAGCTGCCTCAGCTCGCCGTCGCCGACCTCGACGTGGGTCAGCATCAGCTTCTCCATCTCCGGAACCGGCAGCTCCTTCGCGATCCCGAGGAAGTTCCGCGGCTTGGGGAACCGCTCCTTCTTGTAAGCCCTGGTGAGGTAGGCGGGGTACTCTTCTGGTGAGATCGCGACGTCGTCCACCGGGACCGGTGCCGCGCCCTTCTTCAGGAGGTCGGCTGCTTTCTGCGCTTTGACCTTGCGGTCGAACAGGAGCCGCCGCAGCCCCTCCCGGTCTTTTTCCGGGTCCACATGGCCGGTGATCTCGAGCTTCAGGGCCGGGTGATCGTACAGCGCCTTCTCGAGCGATTCGAGCTTCGACTTGGCGGGGGCGTCGAGCGTGGACCGACCGTCCGCGAACTCGACGTAGCTCAGCTCTTCGGCTCCGCCGGCCAGCGCCCTGAGGAGGGCGAAGGGGGAGGTCGCGGCCTTGACCAGGACGTTCCGGATGATCTTGAGGACGATCCGCCAGACGCTGAACTTGGGATCGTTCAGGGATCCTTTGACCGGAAGATCCAGGTGGATCTCGCCGTTCCTGTCCTTGAGGAGCGAGACGGCGAGCCTCACCGGGAGGCTCGTGGCGTCGGGGCTGTCCACCTTCTCGCCGAAGGTGAACTGGTCGAGGAAGAGCTTGTTGCTCGCGTCGAGCTTCCCGTTCTCCACGTGGTACTGAACGTCCATCGAGAACTTCCCCTTCTCGATGGCGTAGCCGGCGAACTTCCCGGAGTACGGCGTGAACGGGCTCATCTCGATGTCGTGGACGGCGGCCTTGACGTCGGCGTAGAGGCTTCCGCGGAGCGGGTTGATCTTCCCGGTGATCTCCAGCGGGGCTTGATGGTCGAGCCTCCCCTTGAGGTCCACGTCCGCGGTGGTGCTCGCCTCGGACGAGAGGCCGGAGATGCGGCCTCCCACCTCGGTGAGGTTGGCGAAGTAGTTGGGCTTGATGAAGTGGTCCGAGAAATTGATCGTCCCCCCCTGGAGCGTCACCTTGTCGATCGCGATCGGCAGGGGAGCCGCGGGGGTCGAGCCGGAAGGAGGCGGGGGCGGCTCCTCGGGCTGGCCGGGTGCCGTTTCGGCTTCGTCGGTCTCGTCGATGCCGCTCTCCACCGGGGGCGTCGTCGTCTCCGAGCCTACGATCCGCTGGAGGTTCAGCTTCCCGTCGGGGTGGATGGCGACGCGCGAGTAGAAATCCGTGAGGGCGACCTCCGCGATTCGGATCTTGAGCGGGTCCGTCGCCGCCTCGATCCCGGAAAGATACAGGGAGTCCCAATTCAGGAAGTCCTCGCCGCTTCCCGTGTCCGCGGTCGCGAGCTTGGCCACCGAGGCCTCCCCGGAGTACCCGACCCGAAGCGCGCCTTCCGGCGTCATCGTGGCTTCGAGCTTCCCCTTCGCGGAGACGGTGCCCCCGCGCAGCTCGATCCGGATGCGGTCCTCGAAGTACGGGTGGAGCGGGACGAGGTCGAGGCCGTTCGCCACGAGGGCGAGGCTCGCCGAGAGTGGGCTCAACGCGACCGTGCCGCTGGCGGAGAGCGTCCCGGTCCGGTTCAGCCGGAGGCGGAGCGAGGCCTTGCCGCGGCTTCCCTTCGCGGTGGAGACGCTGTCCGCCGAGATCGAGATTCCCTCCGCTGCGAGGGCGACCGGGTGGGGAGTCGTCAGGTCCTCGAAGCGCACCGTGTAACGGTTGACGCCGAGCCTCGCGAGGGTCACGGTCCAGTCGGCTGGGGCGGCGGCCGGCGACGCGGGCGCGGCGGCTGCGGAGGGCGCCGGAGCGACCGGCGTGGCGGCCTCCCGCTTCAAGAACACCGTGCCTCCCGCGGTGGAAAGCTCGGCGATCGAGATCGTGCGCTTCGCCAGGTCCACCGCGCCGTCCGTCAGCGAGATCTCCGGAATCCGGGCGAGGTCCTCCTTCTTGTCTTTCTCCCGCAGCCGCAGGGAGTCGAGCTTGAGGGAGAGTCCGGAGGCCGAGAACCCTTCCGCCGAGTACCGGTAACGCGCCGACGCTTCTAGGACGCCGTCCTCCACCGCCAGCGGAGTGCTGGCGGCGTAGTAAGGCGCGTAGCGCTTGAGAGGAACTCCTCTGATGCCGACCTGCCCTTCGGCCGCGAGCGGGTCGAGGGTCACGCTGCCGGAATGGGTCAGGGACTCTCCCGCGTCGGTTCTCAGCGAGACGTCCACCGCCGCGGGTCGCCCCGGCGCCGTGCTGAAGTGACGGATCGTCACGTCCACGGGATCGAGAAGGGCGCGGAAGGGCTCGGCCGGCGTCTCGTCGTCCAGCGCGACCTTGCCCCCTGTCACCCGAATCTCGTCCGCTAGGACGGCGAAGACGGTCTTGCTCTCCCCCGAGGGCACGAGGGCGGACAGGTTCAGGCCGCCTCCCTTCGCCAGCCGGACGGCGACCTCGGGGTTCTCGAGCCTCACGCTCTCGATCCGCGCCTTCGACCCGAACACGTCCAGCGACGCCAGGACGATTTCGAGGCGGGGAAACTTCACCAGCGCGGCCCCGTCCTCGCCCACGATCGCCAGGTCCCTCGCGGTCGTCCGACCCGAGATCAGGAGTGCCGGCGTTCCGTCCTTGCGCTGCGTGAAGGAGAGGGAGGCCTTCGCGTCGAGCCGCCCCGAGACGATCCTGGATCGAGTCTCGAAGGGGAGGTACGCGAGGTAATAGGGGATGTCGAGATCGGCCAGGTCCACGTCGAACACGGTCTCGCGGGTGTCGGCGAACGGCTTGGTCTTCCCGGCGAGCGTCACCGCCGTTCCGTTGATCCTCGCCGCGAACGAGGGCTGCACGTACTCGTCGAGTGCGTAGGGGAGGTTCGAGACGAACGGGATCGCGAGGGCCAGGTCCCGCACGGCGTGCCGGGTCTTCTTCGGGCGGTCGTCGAAGTCCACGCTGCCGCCTTCGATCCGGATGTTGTTGAGCGAGTAGCGGAGCGGCTTCGGAGGGGTGGCCGAGGCGTGCGCCGGGGCACGGAGCAGGTCGGAGAAGTTGTACGTCAGGTCCTCGTCGCGGACGATCACGACCTTGGGGCCGCGGACGAGGATCTCCCTCGTGACGGGAGCCCAACGGAACAGCGAGGCGAGCTGGAGATTCGCGTACAGCTCCTCGATCGACGCGAAAGGCGTCGCCCCGTCGCGGTCGGCGATCGTCAGGCCGTCGATCGTGACCGAGAGGACGAACGGGTTCACCCGCACCTTCTCGATGCTCACCGTCCGGTGGAGCGCCCCCTTGAGCTCCCGGACCATGACGGACCTGAGGAGGGGCGGCGCCGCCAGGAAACCGAGGAGAGCGTAGGCGGCGATCGCGGCGACCGTGCCGGCGAGAGCCTTGAGAAGCGCCGGATGCCTTGCCGTCGTGCGGATGTCCATGGAAGCGCCTCCGGTGTTCCGACCGAAAGAGTACCGCAATAACTCTCGCCGGGGATGAATCCGGTATGATCCGCCTACCCGGCGTGTGTCGGTCGGCTCGGCCACCGAGCATCGCCCACGGAGGAGGGCCCGTGAACATGACAAAGCGAATGGGAGCGGAGTTCGTCGGCACGTTCTGGCTCGTCTTCGGAGGCTGCGGCAGTGCGGTCCTGGCCGCGGCGTACCCGAACCTCGGCATCGGCTTTCTCGGCGTGGCGCTCGCGTTCGGATTGACCGTCCTCACGATGGCGTTCGCCATCGGGCACATCTCGGGCTGCCACCTGAACCCAGCGGTCTCCCTGGGCCTCTTCGCGGGAGGCCGGTTCCCGGCTTCGGATCTGCTCCCGTACGTGATCGCACAGGTCCTCGGCGGGATCGCCGGAGCTGGCGTGCTCTACTTCATCGCGAGCGGGAAGGCGGGGTTCGACATCGCGGGCGGGCTGGCGTCGAACGGCTACGGCGCGCACTCGCCGGGGGGCTACTCGCTCCCGGCCGCGCTCGTCGCCGAGGTGGTGCTCACCTTCATGTTCCTGATCATCATCCTGGGGGCCACGGACGAGCGCGCGCCGAAGGGGTTGGCGCCGATCGCCATCGGCCTCGGGCTGACGCTGATCCACCTGATCGGCATCCCGGTCACGAACACTTCCGTCAACCCCGCGCGCAGCACGGGGCCGGCGGTGTTCGTCGGGGGCTGGGCGCTACAGCAGCTCTGGCTCTTCTGGCTCGCGCCGCTGGTCGGTGCGGCCCTGGCGGGGGGTGCGTACCGCTGGCTGGGGAGCGAGGACTGACAGGACGGGACGTGAGTGCTACGGGCCGAGGACCTGCCGCCGGACGGCGCTAGCGCTGAAGGCCGCGGCCGGGCGGGGGGGGTGAAGCGTGTCAGAGGCGACGAGGCACGGCGCATCCTCGAACGCGCCGGGCGTCGAAGAGTCGCGCGACGCGATCCTCCCCTGGCGCTTCCTCGTCGCCCCAGGCCTCACCGTGCTCGCAGCATGGTATGCCGGTCTTGCCTTCGGAGCCGTCGTGCACGAGACGGGACACGCGCTTGCGGCGAAGCTCACGGGAGGTGTGGTCCAGGGGATCGCCATCGGACTCGGTGGCACCGGAGGAACGACCTACACCTCGAACCCGTTCATCGAAACGTCCCGTTATGCTGGAACGTTCGTGTTCGCCGCGGGAACGTCAATGGAGTTATTGGCGGGAAGCCTCGTAGTTGGAGCGTGGTTGCTATCCCGACGGGTTCGCGGCTCGCCATTGCTTTCGTGCTGGATCGGTTGCCTGTTGGGCAGGACGCCGGCGGGGATCCTGTACTCCGCCGTCGTGGGTGGGGAGCGCGCCGTCACGGACTATCGGGTGGTGACGGAGGACCTGGGCTGGACGTCGAACGGCGCGCGAGGCTTGACGATAATGCTCGTCGGGGCCTACTGCGTCCTACTCGGTCTGTGGTATTTCCGCTCAATCCTCGCAGGGATTGAGATCCACCTGCGCATCGATTCGCTCCGAAGCAAGACCGCGATCCTCATCGCGATAGCTTGGTTGCCACCCATCCTGGTCGGGACCGGCATGGCCACGGTGTGCCCCCGGCCGAGCGCAGTACTGAGTTGTGTTCTTTTCGGCGGGTTGCTCGCCCTCGTACCCGCGACGCTTGCGCTCCGTGCTTGGCGGCGGACCGACACGGGTGCCGAACTCCCCACCGGGTCGCCGATTCCGGTGAGGCGCGACCTCGCGGTGGCCACAGCGTGCGCGGTCTTTGCCGTTCTGCTGACCCTCGGAGTTGGGCGGGCGTTTGACCCGACGTCGGTCCCGACGCGGGAGTGGATCGCCGCTTCCGCTGAGCGCTCGCCGAACGATGCGCGTGCGCTCCGCCTTGCCGCCTTCTGGAGCACGCAGATCCATGACGGCGACGGCGCGACCAAGTACTTGGAGCGCGCGAGGCGCGTGGCGCCTGACGATGCCGGCACCCTCTTCGACCTGGGCCGCCGGTACAGGCTCACCGGCCGTTTCGAGGAAGCCGTCCTGCTGCTGACTCGGGCCGAATCGCTCCGGCCCGATCTCGAAGCGATCCCGGCTGACCTGGCCTCGACGTACGAGCGACTGCGTCGGCCCCGGGTCGCGGCGGCCGCCTGGAGGCGCTCGGCCGAGGATTCTCGACGGAGGTCGCCCTCTTCGGAGTCGGTGGAGCGATACGTTCGGATGGTGACGGACAGGGCCGAGCGGCTCGAGACCTTCGCCGCGCACGAGGGCGACAAATCGTTCCCGCAGCTCGATCCGGCGCCCGCCGAGACCTCCTCCGGCAGCGACGCGGGAGAGTCGCGCAAATGAGGCGGCCGAAGGGCCCGATCGGCGGCTCAGCGATTTCCTTCTCTGGGAGTGCGCGTACGCGGAGCTTCACTTCTGCCCGACGCTGTGGCCGGACTTCGGATCGAGGGATCTGCGGCGAGCGGTTGCCGACTAGTCGCAAAGGGAGCGCCGCTTCGGCCGGGTGCCGGATGCGGCGCTGACCTGTCGAGAAGGGCGTCACGGCGCTGCGGGCTTCAATATCGTCCGAGTCTTCCCGTAACCAGGCACTTCCTTGGACGAGCGCGCGCCGAAGGGGCTAGCGCCGATCGCCATCGGCCTGGGGCTCACGCTGATCCACCTGATCGGCATCCCGGTCACGAACACTTCCGTCAACCCCGCGCGCAGCACCGGGCCGGCGGTGTTCGTCGGTGGGTGGGCGCTGCAGCAGCTCTGGCTCTTCTGGCTCGCCCCGCTGGTCGGCGCGGCCCTGGCGGGCGGAGCTTACCGCTGGCTGGGAAGCGAGGATTGACAACCCTCGCCGCCCGGATGCTCGGTTAGGCGGCCGGCGAACGAGGGGGGCCTCGTCGCCGGCTCGGTCGCCTTCGCCTTCTGCCGTTCTACGGTGCGTCCACGAGGTAGCCGGAGACGTTGCAGAACCCGAACGCCGCACCGGTGTCGGTGTCACGTACGGAGTCACACTGAACGATCCCTCCGGCGTCGACGTAGATGTTCAAGGGCCCGCTCCCGATCCACCCCGGGGCGCCGCCGGCCCCGAGCGGCCCGGTCGCGACCGGCGCCAGATCGTGCGCAGCCAGAAGCTCGCCCGAGAGCACGACGGCGATTCGGAAGCTCGGCTTCTGGCCCACAGGCGGGGACATGGAGATCGACGCGTGGGTCAGCACCAGTTGCTTTCCGGCCGGCACGGTGTAGATGTCGAGTCCGGCGATCCGTTCGCCGTTGCCGAAGTTCAGGTGATCCCACCGGTTGAACGCTTGCTTCGGCGTGTCGACGATCCTTCCGACGACGGGAATCGCCTGACCATCCCCGTTGATCACCAGCACCGGCTTGGGGGGCGAGTTATTGACGACGACCTGGCCGGCGCTGCTGAGAGCGACCTGCGCCACCGCGGGAATCGCGATGATCACCGACACGACCGAAATCACGCTCAACGCGAACCGGGACCTGCTTCTTGCGCTCATGGCGGTATCTCCTCCGCGGGACCCTCCGCGGTGCGATGCGTTGACTTGCAGTCAGTAAGACGCAATCGAGCGCCGGGAGCCGTCAGCCATGCGCCGCCGCTCGCGCGGCCTTGGGGTCGAGGGGTAGGCGCGCCTCGACGACCTCGCCGCGTTCCCGTCAGGCCGGGGAGCGGCCGAGGAGCGGCTTGACCGGCACGCGGACCGAGGCTAGTCTCGGCCATTCCCCATGCGAGCCTTGTTCATCCTCGCCACGCTTCTCGGGGCGGCGCTCCTGTTCCTCGTGCAGCCGATCGTGGCGAGGATGGCGCTCCCGCTGCTCGGCGGCTCCCCCGCGGTCTGGAACACCTGCATGCTGTTCTTTGAGGCCGTCCTCCTAGCGGGCTATGCCTACGCGCATCTCCTTGCGTCCCGGTGGGGGCCGAGGGTCCAGTCCGCCGTCCACGTGGGGGTGCTGGCCGCGGGACTTCTCTTCCTCCCGATTCACCTGTCCGCCGTCTCGGGGCCCGCCCCTGACGCGTCGCCGGTCCTGTGGCTCCTGGGAACGCTCGCCGCGTCCATCGGATTCCCGTTTTTCGCGCTGGCGACGACGAGCCCGCTCCTCCAGCGCTGGATCCACATCTCGGGACACCCTGAGGGGAGGGATCCGTACCCCCTCTACGCCGTGAGCAACCTGGGAAGTCTCGCAGCGCTCCTCGCGTACCCGCTCGTCGTCGAGCCGGCCCTCGGCCTGACCTCGCCTTGCTCGTCGTGGTTCCCTCCGAAGATCGCGTGCCTCTCCCAGAAGACGCTCTGGTCGGCGGGATACGTCGCGTTCGCGGGGCTCATGACGGCCTGCGCCGCGATCGTCTGGATGCGGGCGCGCGCGGAGAAGTCGTCGGAGGAGGCGTCCCCGCCGGGGGACGCGGTGCCCTGGACGTCCCGTCTTCTCTGGGTGCTTCTCGCGCTCGTCCCGTCGAGCGCGCTCTTGGCCGTGACGCAGTACCTGAGCACCGACCTCGCGGTCTTTCCGCTCCTCTGGGTCTTGCCGCTCGCCGTGTACCTGACGACGTTCATCCTCGCGTTCTCCCGCCGCTCGTGGCTTCCGCTCGCGTGGTCGTCGGCCGGGCTCGCCATCGCGGCCGTTCTGGTCGTGGCCAGCTTCTGGGTCTTCTTCCGCCCGTACCCGTGGGTCCTCTTCGTCCTCCATCCGCTGACCCTGTTCTTCATCGGGATGGTCTGTCACGGGAGGCTCGCCGCCCTCCGCCCGGCACCGGGGAGGCTGACCGAGTACTACCTGTGGATCGCGCTCGGCGGAGCGCTCGGCGGTGCATTCAACGCGCTCGCGGCGCCGCTCCTGTTCCGCTCGATCGCGGAGTACCCGATCGTCCTTCTGGCGGCTTGTCTGCTTCGTCCCGGCGCCGTGAGACGTCCCCGGGCGCTCGACCTCGTTCTTCCCGCCGCCCTGGTTCTGGTGGTCGAGGGGGCGGCACTCGCCGCTTCCCACGCGAAGATCGAAGCCGTCGGCGCCGTCCTCCTCGTTCAGGTCGGAATCCCTTGCCTCCTCGCCCTCGTCCTCGTGCGCCGTCCCCTCCGCTTCGCGCTGGGGATCGGCGTGCTGCTCGTCGCGGCGTGGGCCCAGACGCGGACGTCGGGCGAGGTGATCTACGCCAAGCGGGACTTCTTCGGCGTCCACAGGGTGGTGCGGGTCGGCGGCCCGGTCTTCCGTGGGGTCGACGCCGAAGGAAGGCCGACATCCTTCGACGTCTCGTTCCATGTCCTATACGACGGCACGACGCGCCACGGCGCGCAGGCGCTCGAAACGAGACTCCGCGGGAAGCCGACGAGCTACTACCACCCCACCGGGCCGGTCGGTCGGGTCTTCTCGACGTTCGAGGGGACCGATCGCTTCGACCGGGTCGCGGTGGTCGGCCTCGGCGCCGGCTCGGTGGCCGCGTACGCCCCGACGGGCGGACAGATCACCTTCTACGAGATCGATCCCGAGATCGCTCGCATCGCGGGCAACGAAGCGTACTTCAGCTATCTCAGGGATTCCCGCGCCCACGTCGAGGTGAAGATCGGCGACGGCCGCTTGGGGCTCGAACGGGCCCCCGACGGGCAGTACGGCCTGATCGTTCTCGATGCTTTCAGCTCCGACGCGCCGCCGATCCACCTCATGACGCGCGAGGCCGTGGAGCTCTACTTCCGCAAGCTCCGGCCCGACGGCCTCCTGCTCGTGAATCTCACGAACCAGCACCTCGACCTCGAGCCGGTGTTCCACGCGATCGCGGGAGCGCTGAAGCTGAAGGGGCTCGCGACGTCGGACGACGTGGCGTCGGAGGAGCAGTCGCTCGAGGGGAAGAACCGGTCCTCGTGGCTCGTCCTTGCGAGAAACCGGGGCGCCCTGGGCGCTCTTGCCCTGTCCTCCGATTGGTGGCCGGTTCCCGTGGAGTCGAGCGGCCCGCCCGATCGCCGGTTCCTCTGGACCGACGACCACTCGAGCGTCCTTCCCGTGCTGCGGATCTGGTGACGACGACGGGACGGTTTGCGACGAGTGCGTTGCCGTCGTGGCGCGGAGGGGACTATCCTCCCTCGTGGAGGCGCGGACGGTTGGACTTCGCGAAGGTGGTCGACGCGATCGCGGGCTTCCTCGAACGGGAGGGAGCGCCCTGTGCCCTGGCCGGGGCGTTCGCTCTGCATGCGTACGGGCTTTCGCGCGCCACGTTCGACCTGGATTTCGTGACGGAGTCCGCCGTGCGGGAGCGGCTGGTCGCGTTTCTCGAGTCTCTCGGCTACGAGACACTCCACGCGAGCAAGGGGTACTCGAATCACCTGCACCCGGATCCGGCCATGGGACGCGTGGACTTCATTTACGTCACGGGGGAATCGTCGAAGCTGCTCTTCGGCGGGCGCGGAGCCACGCTCCGGTTCGGCGGGCGAGAATTATCGGTGCCTCGCGCCGAGCACATCGTCGCGATGAAGGTCCACGCGATGAAGAACGACCCCGGACGCGCCCTCCGGGAGATGGCCGACATCGGGTTTCTCCTGAAGCTCCCCGGCATCGACGAGGAAGAAGTCCGAGGCTATTTCGAAAAGGCGGGCATGCGGGAGAAGTACGATGAGATCCGGCGATCGCTCTGAGGCTCTCGACCTCGACCGTGACCTGCCCACCACGGCGGAAGACGTTGCCGCGCTGCGACGGGCGGAAACGCTCGCGCGGCTCGATCTCGGCGAGTATCTCCGGTTCCTCTCGGAGCTTCCTCCTGCGCCCGCCGCGGCCCTTCGATCGGAGCGGCGCCAGGCGGCGGATCCTCCCTTCGAGCTCCTCTGACTCTCGCGATCCGCCCCGGGGAAACGCCCTCCGGGGCGAGTGGTGCCGTCGAGCGCGACCGTCACTTCTTCTTCTGCAATCCGGCGACGATCTCGTCGATCCGCCGCCTCGTCCCTGCTTCGAACCAGCAGTCGAGGAACTCCTCCAGGCGCTCCGGCGGCTCCCCTCGGAGCCTCTCCGCGACCGCCCACCTCAGATAGCGTTTCGTGGCGCCGAACGCCCCGGCCGGCTTCGAGGCCAGCTCCTCGAGCCGCTCCATGCAGTAGCCGTCGAATCCGGCTTCGGTGGCAATCTCGTGCACGAGCCCGACGCCGACCGCTTCCTCGCCCGAGTAGTTCCGTCCGAGAAGCGCGACCTCCTCGATACGGTCGCGGTGGACGGAATCTCGCAGCAGCCAGGCGACGCCGTAGGGGAGCGGCACCCCGACCCGGACCTCGTTCAGACCGATCATGGCCCCCGCCTTGAGGATGCGCAGATCCGCGAGGAGCGCCACGATGCACCCCCCCGCGAGCGCGTGCCCCTGGAGTGCCGCGACCACCGGCTTGCCCAGGGTGTACCAGGCCGCGACGCACTCGGCGAACCGATTCATGAACGCGCGCATCGCGGGGCGGTCGAGATCCCTGAGGTCGACGAGATCGAGGCCCGGACAGAACAGCTTCCCGCGCGCCGCGAGCAGCACGCCCCGCACCGTCGGGTCGCCGTCCGCGCGGCGGGCCGCCGCGAGAAGCCCCTCGACGAGCCCGGGATCGATCGCGTTGCCGTGCTCGCGCTCGAGTCGCACGACGGCGAGGCCGCTGTCGACGGCGAAATCGACTCCGTGGCCTTCGTGCAGGTTCACGGCACCTCCTCGATCCCGGGGATTATAGGCGCGGGCGGTCGACGCCATGAGCGTCGTCGACCGGGTCCGCAGGGCGGAGGCGCACTTCAGCAGGTCGCCGGACGACCTCGTACGGTCGATTCTCGATGCTCGTGGGCCGCTAGCCTCCCGCAAGGGCCCCCACGACCAGGAAAGGCTCGGCCCCCATGGCGACGGCCTCGGGCAACGGGGCGTCCGGGAGGTCGTCGGACAGGTCCTGCCCGCAGGCGAAGAACCTCACGAACGCTCGGCGCTTCTGCGAGACTTGGTCGCGGGTCGTCCCGCGGAGCACCGGATAGCGGGCTTCGAGCGCGTCGAGGACCGATCGCTGCGTGACCGGGCCCTCGACGCGCAACTCGACCTCGCCGTCGACCCGTGCGAGCCTCCTGAGGGGCGCCGGCAGCACGACGCGGATCATGGCAGCGTCTGGACCTCGACGGAGAGCACGGCCGGAAGATCCCGGACGATGGGCGCCCAGCTGTCCCCGGCGTCGGCCGACGCGTACACCTGCCCGCCCGTGGTCCCGAAGTACACGCCGCAGGGGTCCAGCGCGTCGACCGCGGTCGCGTCGCGCAGCACGTTGACGTAGCAGTCGCGCTGCGGCAGGCCGTTCGCGAGCGCCTCCCACTCGTTTCCCCCCGTGCGGCTGCGGTAGACGCGCAGCTTGCCTTCGGGCGGGAAGTGCTCCGAGTCGCTCTTGATCGGGACGACGTAGATCGTGTCCGGCTCGTGCGCGTGCACCTCGATGGGAAACCCGAAGTCGGTCGGCAGGTTTCCGCTCACCTCGTGCCACGACTCGCCCGCGTCGTCGCTGCGCATGACGTCCCAGTGCTTCTGCATGAACAGCACGCTCGGACGCGACCGGTGCATCGCGATGCGGTGAACGCAGTGGCCGACCTCGGCGTTCGGGTCGGGGATGTAGTCGGACCGCAGCCCCCGGTTGATCGGTCGCCACGTGCCTCCCGAATCGTCGGACCGAAAGGCGCCCGCGGCCGAGATGGCGATGAACAACCGCTCGGGGTGCGCGGGATCCAGGAGGACGGTGTGCAGGCACAATCCCCCGGCCCCCGGATTCCAGCCGGCCCCGGATTCGTGGCGCCTGAGCCCGGGCAGCTCCTGCCAGGTCCTCCCGCCGTCGGCGGAGCGGAACAAGGCGGCGTCCTCCACTCCGGCGTAAACGGTGTCGGGATCCGTGAGCGACGGCTCGAGGTGCCAGACCCGCTTGAACTCCCAGGGGTGCGGCGAGCCGTCGTACCACTTGTGCGTGCCGGGTACGCCGTCGTAGGTGAACCGGTTGCCCACGGCCTCCCAGGTCTTGCCGCCGTCGTCGGAGCGCTGGATCTGCTGTCCGAACCAGCCGCTCGACTGCGACGCGTAGACCCGATCGGGCTCCACCGGCGAGCCCTTGAGGTGATACATCTCCCAACCGGCAAAGTGGGGCCCATCCACATTCCATCGCCCGCGCTTCGCGTCCGATGTCAGGACGAACGCGCCCTTGCGCGTTCCGACCAGTACCCTCACCTGGCTCATCGCTCACCCCTTCCCGAAGGTCGCACCGGCCTTCGCCAGAACCTCCGAGTATAATGCCTCGATCGTCGAGGGGTGAGGGCACGCGCCGGAGCCGTCGCCTCGAGGACGCGCCACGGGGCGCGGCTCGCCAGGAGGTCCGTGTCGATGGCCGGCCTTTCACGCGACGAGGTCCTTCGGTACAGCCGTCACCTGGTCATGCCCGAGGTGACGCTCGAGGGCCAGCTGAGGCTCAAGCGAGCGCGCGTGCTGTGCGTCGGCGCGGGCGGGCTCGGGTCTCCGCTCACGCTCTACCTCGCGGCGGCGGGTGTCGGAACCCTCGGCATCGTCGACTTCGATACCGTCGATCTCACGAACATCCAGCGGCAGATCCTCTACTCGACGTCGGACGTCGGGCGCCTCAAGCTCGACGCGGCGCGCGAACGGCTCGCCCAGCTCAATCCGGAGATCGAGATCGTTCCGCACTCGATGCGTCTCGCGAGCTGGAACGTCATGGACCTGTTAGAGAATTACGACATCATCGCGGACGGGGCCGACAACTTCCCGACGCGATACCTCGTGAACGACGCCTGCGTCCTCGCAGGCAAGCCCGACGTCTACGCCAGCATCTTCCGGTTCGAGGGGCAGGTCAGCGTCTTCGACGCGCGCCGCGGGCCATGCTATCGGTGCCTGTTCCCCGAACCGCCCCCGCCGGGACTCGTGCCGTCGTGCGCCGATGGAGGAGTGCTCGGCGTCCTTCCGGGGATCGTCGGTTCGCTCCAGGCCCTGGAGGTCCTGAAGCTGATCCTCGGCGTCGGGGAGCCGCTGATCGGCCGTCTAGTCCTGTTCGACGCGCTCGGGTTCAGATTCCGCGAGGTGGCCCTCCGCAAGGACTCTAGATGCGTCGTCTGCGGCGAGGAGCCGAGCATCGACGCCCCCATCGACTACGAGGAGTTCTGCGGGAGCCGGGGCGATGAGGCCGACGTGGACGCGTCGGGAATCCTTTCGCTCTCCGTCGAGGAGCTCCGCGCGAGACGCCAAGCGGGAGAGACGTTCGACCTGCTGGACGTGCGGGAGCCGCACGAGTACGAGATCGTGCGGATCCCCGGCGCGAAGCTCTTCCCGTTGGGCGAGCTGCCGTCCCGCTTGCACGAGCTGGACCCTGCGCGCACCTACACGATCTCGTGTCACCGGGGGGTGAGAAGCCTCGAGGCGTATCACCTGCTGCGCAAGGCCGGTTTCCGACGGCTCCAGGTCCTGCTCGGCGGCGTCGACGCTTGGGCCGAGAGGATCGACGCGTCGATGCCGCGATACTGAATCCCGCGCGTTCGGGGCGCGCGCACGGAGCTTGGGGAGCTGTTGCAATCTTGACGATTAGTGCGTACAAAATAACGTAGCGTTCCAGGCGTCCGTTGAACTCGCGGTGCTTGAAGCACCAGCAAGGGGGGCGTTCGAGATGACACGACAAGTCGTCAGATGGGTCATCGCCGTCGTTCTCGTGGCGGCCTGGCTCGGTATCGGCGGCGACGCGGCTGCCGGCACGGTGACCGCGACCGGCGAAGCCTTCAAGGCAAGCTCCATGCCGCAAGCCCCGCACGGGTTCTCGTTGAAGGTCAAGGCCGGAGGCCAGCTCGAACCGGGCGTTGCCGTCACCTTCGCCGGGCAGGCGACGCACCTCGGACAGTTCTCCGCCGCCGGTCAGTACGATTCATCCATCCTCCAGATGGTGGGAACGATCACCGTCTCCGAAACCGACACGCTCCACTGGTACGGCGGGTTCGAGACCGGACCGGCCGGCGGGCTCCAGGCGGTGATCCGCTTCGCAGGGGGTACCGGCCGTTACGTGCAGATCCAGGGAACCGTCGTCGGACCCGTCGCGATGGATGCGGATTACATGTTCACGATGGATCTCGAAGGAACGGTGTTCTTCATCGATCCGACCATCCCCGTCTCGCCCTGCTCGCATTTCCGGTCGTACTGCAACACGTCTTGCGAGGATTCCACGTACGGGGGCGGGCTCTGCGAAGAAGCCAGCGGCGATGTCTCGGCGATCTCGGTCGAGTGCTGTTGCTGCACGGACGGCTTCCAGCGCCGATCGTTCATCGGACTGTAGTTCCGCCTGACTGGTCCGGCCGTCCCGGCCATACTGCTGAACGGATCGGCGAGCGAACCTCTACGTGTGGCGGGTGCACGGCGAACCATAGCCGAGCTCGGGTCGATGCCACACGGCGTTTCTGCCCCTACGGCATGATCGGGAGGTTGGGCCCGCGAATCTCGACACCGTCTACGATCACGAGGTCGTGCGCCGTGTTGACGCCAGACCAGCCGGGGGGCACGGCCGCGTAAGGAGGATTGGCGGAATAGTTGAACTCGGGAAGCCCGTCGGAACCGAGGCTGACCAGCATGTAGTGAGACCGGTCCGACCAGTAGAGAATCGGCCCACCCCACAGATCGCGAGCGGACCATCCCTGAAGCAGCTTCGACGTGAACCATCTCGGGCTGAGCGCGTCGGCCAGCGGCCGCAGTCCGTCGGGCTGGTAGGGGAACAAGCTGGTCTGTTGCTTCGCTTCCAGCGCGGCCGCCGCGACTCGAAGCCGGAAGAACGACTCGATCACATCGTCCGGGACGACGTCCGGCTCCGATGCTGAAGTGAGCGAAGCCGCGGCGAGCAGCAGCGCGGGAACCAGCAGATGTTTGGTTTTCATCTCAGCCCCCAAGACACGGAGACAGATTTGCCGTGAAACGTTCTGCGCGGCAACTTCATTTTTTTGCTTGCATACCATACATTTGTATGGTATATTCTAATCATCACGGGATCGGAGGGTTGCGCCATGGGACGGACGCCGGCGGGCGAGACGCGGGACCGGGTCTTCCGGTTCGTGAGGGAGCGGCTTTTCGGGGGGCTTCCCCCCACGGTGCGGGAGGTCCAGGCGGCGTTCGGGTTCCTTTCGCCGCAGACCGCCAGGGAGCACCTCGAGGGGCTCGTCGAGCAGGGCCGCCTCCTCAAGGAGCCCGGCAAGGCGCGCGGCTACCGGTTGCCTGCGCGCGCCGGGAGGCCGCCGGTCATGGTCCCGCTCCTCGGCCGGGTGCCCGCGGGCTCCCTCGACGCAGCGGTGGAGGAGCTCGAGGGGTACGTGCCGGTCGAGGCGAGGCGCGCGTCGGGCGAGCTGTTCGGCTTGAGGGTCCGCGGCGAGAGCATGACCGGCGCCGGGATCCTTCCCGGCGACATCGTCGTGGTGCGCCGCCAGCCCCGCGCGGAGCCGGGGGAGATCGTGGTCGCCCTGGTCGGCGACGAGGCGACGGTGAAGCGCCTCCGCGTGAGGCGGAACCGCGTCGAGCTGCACCCCGAGAACCCCGCGTTCGAGCCGATCGTCCCCGACCCGAAGCAGTTCTCGCTCCTCGGCAAGGTGATCGAGGTGCGCCGCTACCTGGAGGGGCGATGAGCGCCGCGTCCAACCTCGGGCGGCCGATGTGGGTCGCGCCGGAACCGGCCGTCGGGGCGCCGTCGCCGAAGCCGGGCACGGCACCGGCGCGGGACGCTCGCGCCCCGGCCTTCAAGCTCGAGACGCTCGCCGGACGGCTCGCGGAGGTCTCGGCGGGTCCCGCGGGGGTGCCGCTCACGCTGACTTTCCGGCTGGTGCTCGAGGCGCAGCGGCGGCGCGAGCCCGTCGCATGGATCGGGCGGAAGGAGTCGCCGTTCTTCCCGCCGGACGTCGCCGACGCCGGGATCGATCTCGCCGCGCTCCCGGTGGTGTGGGCGCCCGACGCGACCGCCGCCGCGGGCGCCGCCGACCTCCTGATCCGCTCGGGGGCGTTCGGCCTCGTCGTGATGGATCTGGGGGCGCGCGACCTGCTCCCGCTGGCCGTGCAGGCGCGCCTCGCCGGTCTCGCGCGGCAGCACCGCGCCGCGGTCGTCTGCCTGACGGAGAAGGACGGCGGCCGCCCCTCGATGGGCGTCCCACGTCTGATATCTTAGGTCAGGTTCCAGAATTGCAGAAAGTACGAAATACAATCAATAAATTTATAGACAGCAGACCTAAGAAGTGGTAAGAAGACAAATCAAGAAACGCTGATTTTAAACAAATCGGAAACTCGTCTATTAATTGTT
>JAIQFR010000085.1 GCA_020073205.1 Terriglobia bacterium | reverse complement strand
CTCCTGGAGCAGGTGAAGGGAGGATCGCTCGTCGCCGCGGACACGATGAACTACTGGATCTCCTCGAAACCGGAGGCGCTGCGGCGCCTGCTGCCGCGGGTCCGCGTCCTGCTGATCAACGACGGCGAGATCCGCCAGCTCACGGGCCGGAAGAACGTCGTCGAGGCCGCGGACGCGGTTCGGGCGGCAGGCACCCCGGTGGTCGTGGTGAAGCGGGGGGAGCACGGGGTCGCCGTGTTCGGCGCTGGGGAGACGTTCGCGATCCCCGCGTTCCCCGTGCGCCGGGTGGTGGACCCCACGGGGGCGGGGGACACGTTCGCGGGGGGATTCCTCGGGTTCCTCGCGATGACCGGCGGCCTGGGACCCGGGGACTTCCGCCGGGCCGCGGTCGCAGGGTCGGTCATGGCGTCGTTCCAGGTCGAGGACTTCTCGCTGGACCGGCTCGTTCGCCTCACGCCCGCGGAGATCCACGAGCGATACGACGCGTTCCGCCGCCTGACGGAGTTCGGCCCGTATCCCGACTGAGACCGCGCCCGCCTCCTTGACACCCCGAGACGCCGCTTCCTATACTCCCGCTTCCGCACCGGATGGGCCGGCGCGAAGTCGTGGTGTCCCCGGGAGGCGGTGCATGGCGCAGGTCATGGAAGGGAAGCTCGACGCGAAAGGGATGCGGTTCGCGCTGCTGGTGTCGCGGACCAACGACTTCGTCGCCACGCGCCTGCTGGCGGGCGCGGAGGACTGCCTCGAGAGGCACGGGGCCGGAGCCGACGCGCGCACCATCGTGCGCGTCCCGGGAAGCTGGGAGCTGCCGCAGGCCGCCGCCCGCCTTGCCGGGTCGGGGAAGTTCGACGCGGTGGTGGCGCTGGGCGCGCTGATCCGGGGAGAGACGCCGCACTTCGACGTGCTGGCGGCCGAGGTGGCCAAGGGGCTCGCGCAGACCGCCCTCCAATCCGGCGTCCCGGTGGCGTTCGGCGTCGTGACCGCGGACAGCCTCGATCAGGCGATCGACCGCGCCGGCGCCAAGTCCGGGAACAAGGGCTGGGACGCCGCCCTCGCCGCGGTGGAGATGGTCAGCCTCTACCGCCAGCTGGCGTAGGGGCTTCGACCTTGGGCCAGCGAAGGCGCGCCCGCGAGTGCGCGCTCCAGATGCTCTTCCAGATGGACCTGGCCGGCGGGCCGCCCGAGGACGTCTTCGGGCTCTTCTGGGCGGGCCAGGAGGCGCCGGAAGAGCTCAGGGCGTTCGCGGAGGCGCTGGTGAGGGGGGTGGCCCGCGAGAGGCTCTTCCTCGACAATGTGGTGGCCGGCTCCGCCGAGCACTGGCGGATCGAGCGGATGGCCGTGGTCGACCGCAACGTCCTGCGCATGGCGGTGTACGAGATGCTGTTCGACGCGGAGATCCCGCCGGTCGTGGCCATCGACGAGGCGATCGAGGTCGCGCGCAAGTTCGGCAGCGAGGAGTCGGGCGCGTTCATCAACGGGATCCTGGACGCGGTGCGGAAGCGGGTCGAGAGGGGCGAGATCTCGCCCCGGAAGGACGGGCGGTGAAAGGGCGCTCGCAGGCGGGGCGGCGGCCCGGAGTCATCGCGGGGCTCCTCGTCGCTGCGGTGGTCTCCGCCCAGCCGGGCTGCGGGTACAAACTCTCCGGGAGAAACACGTTCCTTCCCGAGCGGATCCGCGTGATCATGGTCTCGCCGTTCGAGAACCGCACCCAGCGTCCGGACATCGAGCAGCGGGTGACCGAGGAGGTCGCGCGAGAGCTGACGAAGCGCGGCCATTACAAGGTCGTGTCCGACCGGGCGCACGCCGACGCGCTCCTCGAAGGCGCGGTCAGCGAGTACCGGTCGAGCCCGGTCCAGCTCGACGCTCAAGGGCGCGCGACCCGGCTCGAGACGGTGGTGACGATCCAGGCCACGCTCCGCGATCTCTCGTCCGAGACCGTGCTCTGGAGCCAGTCGGGTCTCGTGTTCCGCGAGCAGTACGACGTGCAGGCCGAGGTGCTCCAGGAGAACCTCGCGCTGGATCAGATCGCGCAGGGGGCGGCCCAGGCGCTCGTCAACTCGATGTTCGAGGGATTCTGATGGCGGGGCGTGGCGCCCAGGGCCCGTGGGGCGGAGTCGCCCTGCGGGCGGTCCTCAAGGACATCGCGCGGGGATGGCCGCCGGGACTCGTCGTGCTCACCGGCGAGGATCTCTTCCACCTCGACGCCGCACAGCGGGCCCTGCTTTCCTCCCTCGCGCCCGGCGGGACCGCGGATCTCGAGCTCACGGTCTTCGGGGAGCGGAGGGTGGACGTGGGAAGCGTGGTGTCCGCGGCCCGCTCCGCGGGGATGTTCTCGCCCCGGCGCGTCGTCCTGGTCCGGGACGTCGAGTCCCTCGAGGGCAAGCCCGGGCCGGTCGCGGAGTACGCGTCGGCGCCGCCCGCCTCGAGCTTCCTGATCGTCCGGGCCCCCAGGCTCGACGCGCGGCGAGCGCTCCACCGCGAGATGCTCGAGGCGGGGCGCGTCCTCGCCTTCCGGCCCGCGGGACCGGAGGAGACGACGGCCGTGGTTCGGGAGGCCGCGGAGCTCGCGCGCGAGCGCGGTCTCTCGCTCGACCCCGCGGCGATCGAGTTCGTGGTGGAGATGGCCGCGGGCGACCTCCACCGGGTGTCGAGCGAGCTGGACAAGATCCGCGACTGGCGCGGAGGCGATTCGAGGGGCGCCGTGAGCCTGAGCGAGGCGCGGGAGGTCGCGGTCGGCGGCGGGACCCTCTCGGGGTGGGAGCTCGCGGACGCGATCCTGGCGCGGGATCCCGTCCTGGCCCTGACCGCGGCGCGACGTCTCGCGGAGGCCGGCGAGCCCGCGCTCCGCACGCTCGGGGGGCTCGCGTGGCGCCTCAGGGGCATGCTGGAGGTGAAGGCCGCCCTCGAGGCCGGGGCGCGGCCGGAGGACGCCGCGCGGACGGTCTGGACCGGTGTTCCGGCGAAGCGGCTCCTCGCCGGGCTCGAGCGCTGGCCGTTCGACGACCTCCTGGCGCTCCCGGGCCGCTTGTTGCGCGCCGACCGGACGCTGAAGAGCCGCGGGATCGAACCGCGGATCGTCGTCGAGTCGCTGGCGGAGGATCTCACCTTTCGCTCCTCCGGCGCGGGCCGGGAGGGACGATGAGCGGCGCGCACGAGACGGTTCTGATCCTCGACTTCGGTGCGCAGTACACCCAGCTCATCGCGAGGCGGGTGCGGGAGCTCGGGGTGTACTGCGAGATCCTCCCGTTCTCGGTGCCGGTGGCGGAGCTCGGATCGAAGTCGCCTCGAGGGATCATCCTCTCGGGCGGGCCGGACTCGGTCTACGGCGAGGGAGCCCCCCGGGTGGAGCGCGGGCTGTTCGAGCTCGGGGTCCCCGTCCTGGGGATCTGCTACGGGATGCAGCTCATGATGTTCCGGCTCGGCGGCGTTGTTGAGGGGTCGATGAGCCGCGAGTACGGTCCGGCGACGATCCGGGTCGCCTCGCCCGACACCTCGCTCCTGTTCCGCGGTCTCGACGCGGATCAGAAGGTCTGGGCGAGCCACGGCGACCGGGTTCTCGAGCCGGCGCCCGGGTTCCGCGCGGTGGCGTCCACGACGAACGCCCCGCTCGCCGCCGTCGAGGATCCCGAGCGGCGGCTCTTCGGCGTCCAGTTCCATCCGGAGGTGGCGCACACCGAGCACGGGCGGGAGATGCTCCGGAACTTCCTGTTCGACGCCTGCGGCTGCCGGGGCGACTGGACGATCGCGTCGTTCGTGGACGACGCGGTGGCCGAGATCCGGCGCACCGTGGGCGATCGGAAGGTGATCTGCGGCCTGTCGGGAGGCGTGGACTCGGCGGTCATGGCGCTCCTGCTCCACCGGGCCATCGGCGAGCGGCTCGTGTGCGTGTTCGTGGACAACGGCGTCCTGAGGAAGGGGGAGGCGGAGCAGGTGCTGCGTGACTTCAGGGAGCGCTACCGCCTGCACGTCCGGTGCGCCGACGCCTCGCGGCGTTTCCTCGCCAGGCTCCAAGGGGTCGAGGACCCCGAGCGCAAGCGAAAGATCATCGGCGAGACGTTCATCGAAGTCTTCGAGGAGGAGGCGCGCGAGGTCGGCGACGTGGAGTTCCTCGCACAGGGGACGATCTATCCGGACCGGATCGAGTCCGCCTCGGTCAAGGGACCGTCGGCCACCATCAAGACGCATCACAACGTGGGAGGGCTACCGGCCCGGATGCGCCTCTCCCTGGTGGAGCCTCTGCGCGATCTGTTCAAGGACGAAGTGCGGCGCGTGGGGCAGGACCTGGGGCTCGACCCCGCATTCGTGGGGCGGCACCCGTTCCCGGGGCCCGGACTCGCGGTGAGGGTGCTGGGCGAGGTCACGGCGGAGCGGGTGGCGCTTCTCCAGGAGGCGGACGCGATCTTCATCGCGGAGCTGCGCGCGGCGGGGTTCTACGACCGGGTCGCGCAGGCGTTCGCCGTCCTCCTCCCGGTCCGCAGCGTGGGCGTCATGGGCGACGGCCGGACCTACGACAACGTGGTCGCGCTCAGGGCCGTCGAGACCTCCGACTTCATGACCGCGGACTGGGCGCGGCTGCCGGCGGATCTCCTCGCGCAGGTCTCGAGCCGCATCGTCAACGAGGTGCGAGGGGTCAACCGGGTCGTCTACGACGTGACCAGCAAGCCCCCCGGCACCATCGAGTGGGAGTGACCATGGCGTCCGGCGGGCCGCGGTTCGTCCACCTCCACAACCACACGACCTACTCCTTGCTGGACGGCGCGCAGCGGATCGACGAGATGCTCGCGCGGGCGTCCCAGGACGGCCAGACGTCCCTGGCGATCACGGACCACGGGAACCTCTTCGGGGCGCTCGAGTTCGGGCGCAAGGCGGCGCGGCACGGCGTCCGTCCGATCATCGGCATCGAGGCGTACGTGGCGCCGGGCTCCAGGTTCGACCGGAGCCCGCAGCAGGCCGGCGCGGGACGCAAGCCGTACTTCCACCTGATCCTGCTCGCCGAGAGCTACGCCGGGTACCGGAACCTCATCCGGCTGGCGACGGCGGGCTTCCTGGAGGGGTTCTACTACCGGCCGAGGATCGATCGCGAGATCCTGAAGGAGCACTCCGACGGGCTCGTCGCGCTCTCGGCCTGCCTCGCCGGCGAGATCCCGTCGCGCCTCAGGGGAGACCGCTACGACCTGGCCCTCGCCGCCGCGGGGGAGCTCCGGGATCTCTTCGGCGAGGGGCGATTCTGGCTCGAGATGCAGGACCACGGCCTGGAGGAGCAGGCGAAGGTGAACGAGGGGCTGGTGCGCCTCTCCCGGGAGCTCGGCGTGGGGCTGGTGGCCACCAACGACTGCCACTACCTGCTGCCGGAGGACCACTTCGCGCACGACGTGCTGGTCTGCATCCAGACCGGGAAGACGGTGAAGAGCGAGGAGCGGATCCGCTACTCGGAGCAGCACTACCTGAAGACCCAGGAGGAGATGGCGCAGCGGTTCGCCTGGGCTCCGGAAGCGGTGGAGAACAGTCTGGCCGTCGCCGGCCGCTGCGGCTTCGCCTTCGAGAAGCAGCCGCACCAGCTCCCCGCGTTCCCGGTGCCCGAGGGGCACGACCTCGAGGGGTACTTCGTCAAGGTGGCGCGCGACGGGTTCGAGGAGCGGGCGGGGGAATGGAGCGTCGAGATCGACGCGGGAAGGCTCCGCCACGGCCTCCCGGACTACCGGCAGCGATTCGAGCGCGAGGTCGCGATCATCCGCAAGATGGGGTTCGCCGGTTATTTCCTGGTGGTCTGGGACTTCATCCGGTTCGCGCGCGAGAGAGGCATTCCGGTGGGCCCGGGGCGGGGCTCCGCCGCCGGCTCCCTCGTGGCGTACTGCATGCGGATCACGGACATCGACCCGATGCAGTACGGGCTGCTCTTCGAGCGGTTCCTGAATCCCGAGCGCATCAGCCTCCCGGACATCGACATCGATTTCTGCTTCAGAGGCCGCGACCGGGTCATCGACTACGTGACCGAGAAATACGGCCGCGCCAACGTCGCCCAGATCATCACGTTCGGGACCATGGCCGCCCGGGCTGTGATCCGGGACGCGGGACGAGGCCTGGACATCCCGTACGCCGACGTCGATCGGATCGCCAAGATGGTCCCCCAGCGGCCCGGCGTCGAGGTGACCATCGAGGGGGCGATGGCGGAGGTGCCGGCCCTCAAGCAGGCGTACGAGAACGAGCCGACCGTCCGCCAGCTCCTCGACGTCGGGAAGCGGCTCGAAGGACTGGTCCGGCACGCCTCGACCCACGCCGCGGGGGTGGTGATCGCCCCGCGGCCGATCGTGGAGTTCGCGCCGCTGTACCGGGGGGGGAACGACGAGATCACGACTCAGTTCGCGATGGGGGACATCGAGGAGATCGGCCTCCTCAAGATGGACTTCCTCGGCCTCAAGACGCTGACGCTCATCTCGGACGCGCAGGACTCCATCGAGGCGCACACCGGGTCCCGGCCGGACATCGACCGGCTCCCCCTGGACGACCCGGCGGTCTACGAGCTGTTCTCCCGCGCGAAGACCTCGGGGATCTTCCAGTTCGAGTCGAGCGGCATGCAGGAGATCCTCCGCCACCTGAAGCCCGACCGCTTCGAGGATCTGGTGGCGCTGAACGCGCTCTACCGGCCGGGGCCGATCGGCGGCGGGCTGATCGACGACTTCATCAAGCGCCGCCACGGGAAGGTGCGGGTCGAGTATCCCCATCCACTCCTGGAGGACATCCTGCGGGAGACGTACGGGGTGGTCGTGTACCAGGAGCAGGTCATGCAGATCGCCTCACGCATGGCCGGTTACACGCTGGGGGAAGCGGACATCCTGCGCCGCGCGATGGGGAAGAAGAAGAAAGAGGTGATGGCCGCCGAGCGGCAGAAGTTCCTGGATCGCGCCACGGGGCAGGAGATCCCGCTCCACGACGCGGTGAAGGTCTTCGACCTGATGGAGTACTTCGCCGGGTACGGCTTCAACAAGTCCCACTCGGCGGCGTACGCCCTCGTGGCCTATCGCACCGCCTGGCTCAAGGCCCACTTCCCCGTGCACTTCATGGCCGCGCTCCTCACCAGCGAGAAGGGGACCACCGACAAGCTCGTCAGGTACGTGAACGAGTGCCGGGAGATGGGGATCAGGGTCGTGCCGCCCGACGTGAACTCCTCGGGGCTCGACTTCACGGTGGAGGACGCTTCGATCCGCTTCGGTCTCTCGGCCATCAAGAACGTCGGGGAGGCGGCGATCCGCTCGATCCTCGAGGTGCGGGAGCGAAGGGGGCGCTTCGGCTCGCTCCTCGACCTCTGCGCCGAGGTCGACCTCCGCCTCGTGAACAAGCGCGTCCTCGAGGCCCTGGTGCAATCCGGGGCGCTCGACGCGTTCGGGGGGCGTCGAAGCCAGCTCCATGCCGCGGTGGACGCCGCGATCGAGTTCGGGCAGCGGCGGAGAGCCGAGCGGGAGGCCGGCCAGACCAGCCTCTTCGGCGGGGGGGACGGGGTCGGCGCCGCGGAGGCCCAGCTCCCGCTCCCGGATCTTCCCGACTGGGACGAGAGAACCCGTCTCGGCCACGAGAAGGCCACGTTGGGTTTCTACGTCACCGGCCACCCCCTCGAGAGCTGCCGGGATCTGCTGCGGGACTTCGGAACGCACACCACCGCGGACCTCAAGGAGGGGAGCTCCGGCACGGAGGTCGCGCTGGGAGGCATCATCACCGACCTGAAGCGCCGCAAGTCGAAGAAGGGCTCGTGGTGGGCCTCGATGCACGTCGAGGATCTGGAGGGACTGGCGGAGGTGATGGTCTTCCCCAAGACCTACGACGCCTGTCAGGCGATCCTGGAGAACGACCGCTCGATCCTCGTGACCGGACGACTCGACGTGGACGAGGACCGGGTCCGGATCACGGCGGACCAGATCGTGCCGCTCGAAGACCTCCGCGAGCGTCGCGCCGAGGCGGTGCAGCTCCGGCTGGTGGCCGCCGAGCTGGACGACGACGTCGTCGCGAGGCTGAGGGAGGCGGTCGCGGCGCATCGCGGGGACGTTCCGCTGTACCTCGAGGTGGTGCGGCCCGGCTCGTTCCGACTCGTGGCCCGAGCGGAGCCGTCCCTCAGGGTGGCACCGTCGAGAGCGCTCCAGGAAGCCCTCGAGGCCGTCGTCGGCACCGGGGCCGTGCGCTACCGGGCCCGAAGCGCACGTTGAACCTCGGGGAACGGGATGGTAGCATGCCCTCTTTTCCCCGCGGGAAGGGCCGACGCGCGGGCCTCACGCGCGATCGCGCGGATTCGCACGGCGAACGCGGCTCCTTGGACGAGAGGTGGGCATGGGATTCAAGGGACGGCATCTGTTCACGTCCGAGTCGGTGACCGAGGGGCACCCCGACAAGATCGCGGACCAGATCTCCGACGCGGTGCTCGACGCGATCCTCGAGAAGGACCCGACGGGCAGGGTCGCCTGCGAGACCCTCCTGACCACGGGCCTCTGCCTGATCGCCGGCGAGATCACGACCAGCGTCTACGTGGACCTGCCCAAGGTCGCGCGGAAGACGATCGGCGAGATCGGCTACGACGACGCGATGTTCGGCTTCGACGCGCAGTCCTGCGCCGTCATGGCGGCCATCGACGAGCAGTCCCCGAACATCTCCCAGGGGGTGGACACCGGGGGCGCCGGCGATCAGGGGATGATGTTCGGCTACGCCTGCCGCGAGACCGAAGACCTGATGCCGCTGCCGATCACGCTCGCGCACGCCCTGGTCCGCCGGCTCGCCGACTGCCGCAAGCAGGCGGTCCTCGACTTCCTGAGGCCCGACGGCAAGTCGCAGGTCACGGTGGAGTACGAGGGGGATCGGCCGGTGCGCGTGGAAGCCGTGGTCGTCTCCACCCAGCACGCGAAGGGGGTCCCGCACGGGAGGATCCGGGAGTCGGTGATCGAATCCGTCGTGCGGCCGGTGATCCCCAAGGAGATGCTGGACTCCAAGACGAAGTTCCACGTCAATCCCACGGGCCTCTTCGAGATCGGCGGACCGCAGGGAGACACGGGTCTCACCGGACGGAAGATCATCGTGGACACGTACGGCGGCATGGGACACCACGGCGGCGGCGCGTTCTCGGGAAAGGACCCGACCAAGGTGGATCGCTCGGCGTCCTACATGGCCCGCTACATCGCGAAGAACGTGGTCGCCGCCGGTCTCGCCGACCGCGCCGAGGTCCAGCTCGCCTACGCCATCGGCGTCGCCGACCCCGTCTCGGTGGCCGTCGACACCTTTGGCACCGGCCGCGCCGGAGAGGACCGGATCGTCGCCCTGATTCGCGAGCATTTCCCCTTGACGCCCAAGGGGATCATCGAGCACCTCGAACTGAGGCGGCCCGTCTACCGAGCCACCGCGGCGTACGGCCACTTCGGGCGCCGGGAAGCGGGTTTCACCTGGGAGTCGACGCGGCTCGCGGACGGGCTCCGTCGCGACGCCGGTGCCTGAGTCCCGGCCGCGTCGGTCGGCGGCCTGAGGGAGAAGGGCGATGGAGGGCGCGGAGGGCCGGCCCGCCCGAGGGTGGCTGAGGCGCCACGCGATCGGGGCGGCCGCCGTCTCGGCCGCCGTCCTGGCGACCGCGGGGTGGCTGGGCGCGGGCGTGCGGAGGATCGACCCCGCGTTCGAGTTCGGGGTGGTCGAGTCCCGGTTCCTGGGAGCGCCCCGCAAGGTCTCCGGTCCGACGGTCGTCGTGCCGCCGGGGCTCTACCGGTTCCAGCGCTTTCCGCGAAATCTCGTGGAGGTCCCGCTACCGAGCGCCGACGCGGCTCGGCTCGAGGCGCCGGATGGAACCCTGTTCGGCCTCGTGGGACGCGCCGCGGTCGTGATCCGCGACGACGGTTGGCTCGCCGCCGCGAAGGCCGCGGGGGGCGCCGGGCTACAGGGAGTCCTGTCGGACGCGCTCCGGGCCACGGTGCGCGCTCTCGGACCTTGGGACGTCCGCGAGCCGATCCCACAGAGCGTCCAGTCGCGGTTCGAGGCGGAGTTCGGGCGCGCCCTCGGTCTGCGCGGCGTCGACCTCAGGCGCCTGACCCTCGGCGGCGCCGTTCTTCTGACCGTGCCGAAGGGAGCCTCGCTCCCCGCCGCGTCCGAGACGAAGCTCCTCGTCCTGGGACTCGACGGCGCGGACTGGGCGATCCTCGATCCTCTGCTCCGGCAGGGGAAGATGCCCAACCTCGCACGGCTGATCGAGCGCGGGATCCGCTCGAAGTTCTTGACCATCAGCCCCGCGCTCTCCCCGGTGGTCTGGACCAGCATCGCGACCGGGGTCAATCCCGCGACCCACGGAGTCCTCGACTTCCTCGTCCCCGATCCCGCGGGAGGGGAGGGCCAGCCGGTGACCTCCGCCCAGCGAAGGGTCCCTTCGATCTGGGACTTCTTGTCGGGCGCGGGCGTCGAGGTCGGTGTCGTCGGCTGGTGGGCGACCTGGCCCGCGGGTCCCCTCGACGGCTTCATGGTCACCGACCGGGTGGCTTACCAGTTGTTCGGCCTCGATCCGGACCCGGGGCGGGCGGCGGGTAAGACCTGGCCGGCGGATCTCTACGATGCCGAGGTTCGGCGCCGGATCGTGAAGCCGTCGGAGATCGGCTGGGAGACGGTGCTGGCCTATCTCGACGGCCCTCGGCGGCGCCCCGAGGAATTCGACGCGGACGAGACCAAGCTGCTGGACGACTTCCGGACGCTCCTGGCCTCCACCGAGACGTATCTCAGGGTGACCCTCGCCCTCCGCTCGAAGTACGCGCCCCGGTTCGAGTCCGTCTACTTCGAGGGGACCGACACGGTGGGGCACCTCTTCATGTCGTACCGGCCGCCGAAGCTCGCCGGCGTCGAGCCGAAGCGGTTCGAGTCGTTCCACGCCGTGGTCGATCGTTACTACGAGGCGATGGATCGCGACATCGGGCTGCTCCTCGAGGGACGGGAGAAGGGCTGGACGATCATGGTCCTCTCGGACCACGGGTTCGCGAGCGACGCCTCCCGCCCGCTCACCACCGACTCCCGGATCGGACACGGTCCCGCCGCGGACTGGCACCGGCGCTTCGGCGTGCTCGTGCTCGCAGGCGAGCACATCCGGGCCGGGACCCGTCTCGGCGAGACCGGCATCTACGACATCGCGCCGACGGTCCTCGCGCTGTTCGGCCAGCCGGTGCCGCGCCCGTGGCCGGGAGCGGTGCTCTCCGACGCGATCGATCCGGCGTTTCTCAAGGCGCACCCGGTCAGGTACCGCGAGGACGCACCCGCCTTCGCGATGGCGGCGGGCGGCGGCGAGGCGAGCCCTTCGGACCCGGAGGCGGCCGAGCTCCGCGAGAAGCTCCGCAGTCTGGGCTACCTCGGGAGCACCGAGGACAAGCCGGTGCGGGTGACCACGCGCAACAACACCGGGATCGCGCTGCTGGCGCAAGGAAAACGGTCCGAGGCGGAGAAGGAGTTCCGGGCCGCTCTCAAGGACCAGCCCGACCAGCCCGTGATCCTCGTGAATCTCGGAACGCTGCTCCGATTCGAGCATCGGACGGACGAGGCGAGGAAGACGCTGGAGCGGGCCCTGGCCTTCACCGCGACCCGGCGCGCGGCAGGCCAGCAGCTGGGACAGCTCTTCCTGGATCTGGGCGACCTCGACGACGCCGAGAAGCGCCTGAGGCAAGTCCTCGAGGTCGAGCCCGGCGCCGCGGACGTGGTGAACACGCTCGGGCTGGTGTTGCAGAAGAAGGGGAAGGGCAGGGAGGCGAGCGATCTGTTCCACGAGGCCACGGACCTCGATGCCGACGCCGCGGAGCCGCGAACGAACCTCGGCAACCTCGCACGCGCCGCGGGGCGCCTCGACGAGGCCGAGGACTGGTACCAGAAGGCGATCGAGGCGGATCCGTACTACATGGGGGCGTACAACAACCTCGCCCTGGTTTACCAGGACCGCGGCGAGATGAAGCGGGCCATCGACCTGTACGACCGCGCACTCGCGAAGTCGCCGAACCACGCGGTGGTGCTGAACAATCTCGGGAGCCTCTTCTACGCGACGGGGGATCTCGAGCGAGCCCGGAACGTGTGGAAGCGGTCCGCGGCGGCGGACGCGCGCTACCCTTCGCCGCTCAACAATCTGGCCGGTCTGGAGCTGGCGGCGGGAAAACTCGATTTGGCCGAGGAACTGCTGCGCAAGGCTCTCGTCCTCGACCCGAACTACGGCGACGCCAGGATCAACATGGCGCTGGTGCTTCGCCACCGGGGGAACAACTCGGCCGCCCGCCGGCAACTGGAGAAGGCGCTCTCGGACCCCAAATCGAGGGCCACCGCGCTCCTCCAGCTCGGAGTCCTCGACCTGGGGGCGGGGGACAATCCCTCGGCCCTCGCCCGACTCGACGAGGCCAGGCGCCTCTCGACGGGGCGCGACACCCTTCTGCTCAATGCGTACGGCGAGGCGGCGCGCAGGATGGGACGTGGCAGGGATGCAATCCAGGCCTTCAAGGCGTCGCTGGCCGTCGATCCCTCGCAAAAGGAAATCCGGGCCGTCGTCGACAAGCTCGAGAGCCGGACGGGCGCGCCTCCCCGTTGATCGCGACGGGGGCGGCTTCAGGTCCCGATGAAGAGGAGGAGGTACGAGCCGAGGAGGCCGTAGAGGATGTTCGGGGCCCAGGCGGCGAGGAAGGGCGGGAGGACGGTCTCGAACCCGAGCGCGTTGAAGATCGCGAAGGTGGCCCAGTAGACGATGACCAGCACGAGCGCGACCCCGATCCCGTAGAGGGAGCCGCGCCGGCCCACCTGGAACGCGAAGGGCAGTCCGAGCAGCACCATCACGAGGGGCGTCACCGGCTGCGCGAGCTTCGAGTAGAACGCGACCTTGAGCCGCGTCGTGTCGTAGCCGCTGTCGCGAAGGGAAGTGATCTGCTTCCCGAGGTCGACGAGGCTCATCTGGTCCGGCAGATCGCCGCCGACGTTCAGCGTGATCTCACGGCGGGCGAAGTTCTCGGGCGGGTCGAGGTCGCAGCGCTCGTCTCCTTCGAAGGTTCTGAATGTGCCGACCGTTTTGTCGGCCGGAAATGTCCGTAGCCAGCCGCGCTCCATCACCCAAGACTTGCCGTCCCATTTCGCGAGGCTCGCGAACCGGTGCTCGAGGACCTTGGGCGCCGCGCGATCCAGCTTGAACACGCTCAGGCCCTGAAAGGTCTGGTGGTCGGGATCGTAAAGACGGTAGTGATAGAGATTGGTCCCTCCGGAACCGAACACCCAACGACCCCCGATCGTGAGGCCGTAGGTCCGGGGCGGCTTGCCCTGGATGCGATCCTTCGCCTCCTGGGCCCTCTGGTTCGTGATCGGGGCGATCTGGTCCTGCACGAGGAATAGCGCGACGCAGAGCGCGAAGGTGGCCAGGAGGACCGGTACGATCGCGCGCCGCATGCTGATCCCGCTGGCCTTCATCGCGGTCAGCTCGCCGCTCCGGCCCAGAAGGGTGAACGCGACGACTCCGGCGACCAGGCAGGCCACCGGCAGGATCAACGGCAGCTTTCCGGGGGCGAAGTACTTGAAGTAGTCGAGGACCATCCAGACGGAACGATGCTGCTGGAGGACGCCGTCGAGGAGGTCCTTGAGGTCGACTACCGCGAACACGACGTAAGCGGAAAGGAGAGAGTACGCGAGCACTCGGAGGTAGTGGACCGCCACCAAGCGGTCGACGAGTCCCACGAGCCGGTAGGGGGAGGCGCTCCCGGCCCACTCGGTCGGAGGGGCGGGCAAGCCCCGCTGACCGACCCCGGGCCCGGGACCTGCGGCGCCCTTGCGGCGAAGGACGCGGGCGGCGAGAGTCGCTGAGGCCGATCGGATCCTCCAGATCCATGACTCCTCCCGTGCTCCACTCCGCATCCTGAAGAACGCCCAGGCTGTCCATGCGGCGGTCACGAGATTGCCCGACCAGACTCCGACGAACGCGGGAACCCGTCCCTGGAGCGCTTGATCTCGGGCCGAGGTGAAGACGATCCAGTACACCAGGGTCACCGCGATGCTCAGCGCGAAGCTCGCGCCTTTACCGGACCGCGCGCGGGTCATGCCGAGTGGCATCCCGAGGAGTGCAAAGAGCAGGCACGTGAAGGGGAGCGCGAGGCGCTGGTGAATCTCGATCCGGGTCGCGCGGCTCCGGTACTCGCGAATGGCCTGCTCCTTCGTCTCGCGCGCGCGCTTGAGCTCGGGAAAGAGCTCGGTGAATGCCATGTTCTGAATCGCGCGAGGCGGCGGGCTCGAAAGGGCCTTGAGATAGGGAGGGGGCTCGATCGGGACCTGGTACCGGTCGAACCCGAAGAACCGGTAACTCTGAGGCCGATCCTCTCTGTAAACGTGACAGACGCCCTTCCTCAGGTCCGCGATCAGTCTTCCCGAGCCGTCCCGGGTTTGGAAGAGATCGCCGTCCTGCGCGAAGAAGGTGTAGCTCTCACCGCCCTCGCCCTGAGCTTGGTGAACGAACACGCCATCCAGGCGCCCCTCTCCGCCCGCGCGGATGTCGTCCGCGAAGAGGACGTAACCGGGGATCTCGCTGTAGAAATTGCGGGGGCTGAGGTTCGTCGCCATGCTCCCGGTCAGGAGGACCTCCGAGTTCAGGATCCGGGACGCATAGCTCGTCCGCGGGACCACCACCGCGTAGATCGCGAAGGAGGCGAGGCTCATGAGGATGCCGAGGATCAGGACCGGGCGGAGCAGGAACCAGGGGCCGAGACCGGCGCCCTGGATCGCCACGATCTCGTGGTCCGCCGAGAGGCGACCGAAGGCGATGAGCACCCCCAGCAGGGTGGCCATGGGTATGGCGAGCACGAGCAGCTGGGGTATCTCGAAGGAGAAGAGGCGAAGAACGACGGAGAAGCTCAGGTTCTTGGAGAGCGCCAGGCGGGCGACCAAGAGGAACGCATTCATCAGGAGGACGAAGCCGTAGATGCTCAGGCCCAGAAAGGTCGGGGCGACGAACTCCGAGAGGACGTGCAGCGTGAGGCGAGTCGTCTTGGGCATTCGGTGGAGTCTAGGAAGCGGCTAGGGGTCTGTCAACGGTGGGGGAACCCCAGAGGCGGCGTGGGCAGCCCGGCTGCCCGACCGCTGCAACGTCCGATAAGGTATATTATGTAAACTCAAATAGGGCGAAAGCACGGGAGCGCGCCCCAATCGCTGGCCCATCGCATCAATCGTCCGCCTGACCCCCAACTGCCTCGGACCCGCTCAGCTCGGCGCCCGGCCTAATACCCGCTTCGTCTCCCTGGCGCGTGTCTGCGCTCAGCAGCTCCCCACCGCTCGACAACTCATCCTCGATCAGAGACTGCAGAATCGCCTTGAGCCGCTCGATGACTTCGGTCCTCTCGACCTTGGGCCTGTCGAACGTCATGCTGAACTGAAAGCTTGCATCTCCCTCGGGCTTGTAGCGGAACGTATACCTCCTGGGCCGGCGCCCTGGAGCCGACTCTCCCTTGTTGAACCGGCGGGCCTCCTCCCTCGTCATTCCGCCGCCGCTGATCTGGTCGATGAGCTTGTCCATGGCGTCGCCGTCGGCCTGCCGCGCGATCTGGAGGAGCATGGACTTGCTCGTGATGTCGGCCTGCCGACATCTTTCCCGGACACCCTCCGGAATCCGACAGAGGCTCAGCGTCTCGGTGATCACCGGCCGCGACTTCCCGAGCTTTCGAGCGATCTCCTCGTGCGTATACCTGAACTGGTCGGTCAGGCTCTGGATGGCCTCGGCCTCCTCGAACGCGTGGAGATCTTTCCGCTGGAGGTTCTCGATGAGGGAGATCTCGAGCATGCCCCGGAGATCGACGTCCAGTTCGACGCACGGGACGCTTCGGAGCCCCGCGATCTTCGCGGCCTGGAAGCGGCGCTCTCCCGCAATGATCTGATACTTGGCCCCGTGTCCCCGGACGAGGATGGGCTCCAAGATCCCTTTCTCCTTGATCGAGGCCACGAGGTCGGTCAGGTCACCGAACTCCTTTCGCGGCTGGTTGGGATTCGGCTCGATCCTCGATACCTCGACCATGCGGCCGATGGACTCGGTGCGTCCGGACGTGACCTCCTCGACGAAATGCGTATCGTGACGCATGTGCTTCTCTTCCGGGAGACCGCGGAACTTAGACACGGCCGATCACCTCCTCGGACAGGCTGTAATATTCCATGGCCCCGGTCGAGCTCGGGGCGAACGTGAAAATGCTCTGGCGGTATGCGGGGCTCTCCTCGAGGCGCACGCTCTTCGAGATCGTGGTCTTGAAGACCTTCTCGCCGAACACCTCGCGTATCCGGCGCTTGATGTCGCGCGACAAGACGGTCCGCCGATCGTGAAGGGTGATCACGACGCCGAGGAACTGCAGGTTGGGATTGGGCCGGGATCGAATCTTCTGGTAGGTCTCGAGGAGGTCGTCCGTCCCCTCGAGGGCAAAGTACGACGATTGGATGGGAACCATCAGGTGCGTGGCGGCGACCAGGGCGTTGACGGTCAGGATCCCGAGTGTCGGTGGGGTGTCGATCACGATGTACTCGTAGAGTCCGCGGTACGGATCGAGCTTGTCCTTGAGACGAAAGTGGCTGTCGTACTCCCCCACTAGCTTGACCTCGGCTTTGGCGAGGGAAATGCGCGCGGGCAGGATGTCGAGGTCGGGGCTGTCGGTATTGTGCACGACTTCGGGGACCCCGATATTCGGCTCAACGAGAAGGTCGTAGACCGACGCCTGGACCGTGTTGGGATCGACGAAGGAGAGCGTCGCGTTCCCCTGAGGATCGAGGTCCACGAGAAGGGTCTTCAGGTGCTTCTGAGCGAGCGCGGCGGCGAGGTTGATCGCGGTCGTGGTCTTTCCGACACCGCCCTTCTGGTTCGCGATCGCGAGCGTCATGGCCGCCATGGAGTCCTCGCACGCGCACGGCGTTCATTGTGCAGAGAAACGACTCGGTCAGTCGGTCGAGTTCGGCTCATCGAAGCAGGACGGGTCATGACGCAATGTGGGGCAGCGGCCCGGAAATCACACAAGATCTTGCGGTGGCGTTCAGGAAAAGGGAGTTTACCGGGGGGGACGAATGTTGTCAAGCGGGGTTCTTGGTGGATCCGAGACCGGTTCGTGCGACGTGCCGACAATAATGTCGGCAAAACCGGAGTGCGACTCTGCCTGGGCTAGGAACCGCGTCACAGCCAGGCCGCGGTCACATCTCGTACTTGCCGAGTTCTCCTGGGTCGACCTGCTCGAGCCACCGGCGCAGGCGCTCGGTCTCGTCGACGTCGCGGTCCTCGCCGCTGACGGACGAGCGATCGAGGACGGACTCCTCGACGAGGATCGGCGCGCCAAGCCGGAGGGCGATGGCCATCGCGTCGCTGGGTCGGGCGTCGACGGCCAGCCGCTCGGAGTCGCGGACGAGGTGGATCGTCGCGAAGAACGTGTTGTCCTTGAGATCGGTGATGACGACCTTCTCGACCCGGGCGTGGAGGTCGTGGATCACGTTGCACAGGAGGTCGTGGGTCATCGGACGCGGGGACTGGATCTTCTCGATCTGCATCGCAATGGCGTTGGCCTCGAAGATCCCGACCCAGATCGGCAGGACGGCATCCCCGTCGGGCTTGCGGAGGATGATGATGGGCATGTTCGAGACCGGGTCGATCATCAGGCCCTTGATCTTCATCTCGACCGGCATCGATTCCTCCCCGGGTGCCGAAACCGCCCCGCCGGGATCCCGCAGTCGCCGCCCTGGTGGGTGAAACGCCCGGTAGCCCCAGGAATATACATGCCGACTTCCGCCGTGGTCAAGCGGAGCCGGCGGCGTGACCGTAAAGGGAGAAGGCCGAAGAGCGGTCGACCTCGACGCGCACGAGCCGGCCCGGAGCAACGTCCCCCGAGAAGTTCACCACCCTATTGTCGGGCGCTCGGCCGCTCCACTCCGTCGGGTTCCTCAGGCTCGGTCCCTCCACGAGGACCTCGACGATCTCGCCGACCCGCGCCGCGTTCCGCACCTCCTGGACCCGCTTCTGCCGCGCCTGGAGGGTCGTCAGGCGAAGGAGCTTGACCTCCTGCGGAACCGGATCCCCGAGGGCGAGCGCCGAGGTGGCGGGCCGCGGCGAGTAGGCGAACGAATACACCGTGTCGAAAGGCACCGCGTCGAGGAGCTCGAGCGTCTCGAGGAACTCGGGATCGCCCTCGCCGGGAAAGCCCACGATGACGTCGGTGCCGAACGACATCTCCGGGATCCGCCGCCGCACCTGCCGGATCCGCTCGAGGTAGCCTTCGCGATCGTATCCCCGCCGCATCGCGCGAAGCACCTCGGACGATCCGGATTGGAAAGGAAGGTGGAGGTACGGGCAGAGCTTCGGACGGGCGGCGGCCATCGCCTCGACGAGCGAGGAGGTCATCTGCGCGGGGTGGGACGTGGTGAAGCGGATGCGCTCGATCCCGTCGATCTCCGCCGCGGCGCGCAGCAGGTCGCCGAGGGTCCTGCCCGCTCCATCGCGGTAGGCGTTCACGGTCTGGCCGAGGAACTCCACCTCGAGCACGCCGCGCGCGGAGAGGCTTCGGACCTCGGAGAGCACGTCGTCGAGATCGCGGCAGCTCTCGCGACCCCGGGTCCTCGGAACGATGCAGAAGGAGCAGCGGTGATTGCATCCCTCGATCACGGTCACGTAGGCCTTGCCGCTCCCCTCCCCCTCGCGGCGGATCCGCTCGAAGGGGAAGAGGATCGAATCGTCGCGGACCTCGACGTCCACGGTGTGCCGCGCCGACTCGTCCCCCGAGCGGAGCCGCCGGAGCAGGTCAGGCAGCGTTCCCACGGCGGACCTCGGACCCAGCACGAAGTCGACGTGGGGAGCGCGATCGAGGATCGAGACACCCTGATCCTGCGCGACGCATCCGCACACCCCCAGGACCGTTTCGGGGCGGCCGCGCTTCCACCCCCTGAGCCGACCGAGCTCGGAGAAGAACTTCTCCGCCGCCTTCTCCCGAACGGAGCAGGTGTTGAGCAGGATCACGTCGGCGTCGCCGAG
>JAIQFR010000084.1 GCA_020073205.1 Terriglobia bacterium | reverse complement strand
CTGTGGGGCGACCAGGCGCTGTGGGGCGACCAGGCGCTGTGGGGCGACCAGGCGCTGTGGGGCGACCAGGCGCTGTGGGGCGACCAGGCGCTGTGGGGCGACCAGGCGCTGTGGGGCGACCAGGCGCTGTGGGGCGACCAGGCGCTCTGGGGCGACCAGGCGCTCTGGGGCGACCAGGCGCTCTGGGGCGACCAGGCGCTCTGGGGCGACCAGGCCCTTTGGGGCGACCAGGCGCTCTGGGGCGATCAGGCCCTTTGGGGCGACCAGGCCCTTTGGGGCGACCAGGCGCTCTGGGGCGATCAGGCTCTTTGGGGCGACCAGGCGCTCTGGGGCGATCAGGCCCTTTGGGGCGACCAGGCGCTCTGGGGCGACTCCGTTCTCGTCGAAGGCGACTGAGAACCCGCTACTGGATCGAGGAGCGAATTGATGAGAACCGCGTTCATCGTCTGGGAAGGTCCGAGGCCCTGACCCCCTCTGGGTCCCGGAGCGGAGGCCGCGAGGTTCGGCGCGGCCTCCGCGTTTTTGTCTTCGACGCTACGTTTCAGCAGCCGCTCTCGCCCCGCAGCAATCCGATCACGACGCGCTGAGCTTTCGAAGGGTCGAGCTTCCTCGAGAACAAGCGTCTCAGATCCCTCGGGCCGAGCCGTCCCGACCGAACCCCTTCGAACAACACCGCGCCCAGCCTTTGCCCGAGGTCCCGGGCGAGCGCTCGACGAGTTTCGCGCGAGCTCCGCAGCGGTCCAAGCAGCTCCGCCGGGATCCTCGAGCCCCTTGTAGTTTCGAACCGCCGGTGCTCCTCCATCCAGCGAGTGCGAATGCCCGCCCCATCCGCGTGTCGAAGGACCGCTCCCGCGAACGCGGCAACTTCTCCCGTGGCCTGGCCCCCTGCCGCGCTGCTCGCCGGGTCGACGAGCCGGGCGCCGAGGCCCGCCAGCGCCTCGTTGAAGACCGAGCCGTACGCACGCGCCAGCGAATCCGCTGGGCCGCCGTCGGCCGCCGCGAACAGCCGCCCGGAGAGGACCGCCCGGAGGAACCTCGCCCCCTCTCCCGCGGCTCGCCCCGGAAGATAGCGAACGAGGAAGAGGGTGTTGGACCTCGCCTCGTAGACGGCGCCCTGCGAGGCGAGGAGCGTGCGGGCCTCGCGCACCTCCTCCCGCGAGCGTCCGTGCTCCTCGAGGATCGGCCCGATCAGCTCCCTTGCCTCGGGACCGCTGTACACCTCGGGAAACGTGTCCGCCAGGTCCTCCTCCCATCCCGCGCCGTGTCGCACCCGTCGTTTCCGAGGATCGATTCCGAGCCAGCCGAGCAGCACGCCGATGAGGTGGTGGACCGCCGGCGTCAGGTCCACCTCCTCGTCCGGGGGAACGTCTTCCCGCCAGCGCTCGAGGACCTGCCGGTACGCCTCGTACTTGGCGAGGGGGGTGGTGTGGAACACGGCGAAGCCGCCGGCGTCGAATCGGGCGACCGCGGGGACGGGCGCGCCTTCGCGCAGGAACTGCCAGTACGCGGGATCCGGGTCCTGGAAGACCGTCACTTCCCGGCGGCCGATCCCGCGCCGAGCCAACCGCGCGCGCACACGGGCCGGGAGGTGCGTCGGGGCGAGGTGCGATTCGCCGAACAGAACGGCGATCTGCCGACGCGGATCCTCCGCGGCGATCGCGGCGATGCGGCGCGACGCGTGCTCGTCGCGCCGAGCCAAACCCTCGAACCCCCGGCGTGGAGGCGCGTCCAGCGCGAACACCGGGACGTGGAGGGACCGCGCGCGGTCCAGAAGATCTCGATACCCTTCCCACGGGTACCCCCACTCTTCACGGTAGTGGATCCGCTTCAGGAAAGCCGCGTCGTCCAGCGAGCCGGCCTGCCTCCGGTCGAGCAGACCCTGTTGGCGGGTGTAGACGAACTCGACCCCCAGCGCGAGCCCGCCCGCAGCTCGAAGCGACACGAGCAGGTCCGCGGCGAAGCGCTGGCACGAGGGAAGCGCGTGGAAATCGCCGATCCAGACGACACCGGCCGAGGCGCAAGCGCGCTCGAGGTCCGCGAGCGTCGCCGCTACCGGTCGTCGGCGAATCCTCCGATTCAGCCCACGGAAATAAGGGTGGCCGAGGGATCCGTCTGCGCCGAGGACCTCGCGCTTCAGCCGTTCCGCAGCCTCCCGCTGCCGCGCGAGCACCTGCTGCGCGGCTCGCGTCGCGCGGGGGGGCACTACTTGCCGGCGCCCCCGGCATCGTCTTTCGGGCCGCCCTTCCCCTGGTCGTCGTCGCCGCGCATCGCGGAGCGGAAGCTGCGGATGCCCTCGCCGAGCCCCCGACCGATTTCCGGGAGCTTGCGCGCACCGAACAGGAGGACGATCACCAAGGCGATGAGGAGGATTTCGGGCCAGCCCAAGCTTCCCATCGTAGGCTCCCGCGGCGCCGTTCCCGCTCGCGCCGCCCGCTTAACCGATCAAGATCTCCCTCGCGTTGCCGATGCGGCGCGTCGCGCGCTCGGCGTCGAGATGCTCCAGCAGCGGGATCGCGTTCTTCCGGGTGACGCCGGCCAACTCCTTGAACGACGCGACGTCGATCGTGCGCGACCGCTTTCCGTAGTCGCGCAACTTCCGCCGGAGATCTTCGATCGCTTCCCCGTGGAACAGCCTCCCGTCCTTGATGCGAACCAGGCGACCGTCGGCTTGGAGCAGATCGAGCATCCGGGCGGCCCGGTCGTCCCCCTCGGCCCGGACCACGTCGGCCGCGTCGGGAGGATCGAGCCACGCGTCGCGGAACCTGGCCTCGATCCTCCGCACCATCTCGAGTTCCCCTGCTGACAGTACCACCCTGTGGTCCGCGAGCGCCACACGCTCCCCGAGCCGGCGAACCGTCCCGCGGTCGCTCAATCCGTCCACCAGCGCCCGCCATGCATCGAGCGGGAAGTCCCGCGCGACGCGCGATCGGACCTCCTCGAGGAGCATCCCGACCCGCAGCGGCTCCCCGGCATGGAAGGCTCGCAGGACCTCGAACGCCCGATCCTCGATGCCTCGCCAGACGCCGGCTTCGAAGAGCCGCCCGCCGGAGACGACGACGCGTCCCTCGCCGGTGAGCCGCGCCACGATGACGTCCAGGTCGGATAGAGGCAGCCCCACCTCGGCGGCGAGCTCGTCACGGGCCTTCCCATGCGCTCCGGCGCGCTCGAGACGCGCGGGGAGCGCCTCTCCCAGCGCTCCGAGCGCCGGCCCCGCGGACCCGGCGCGACGGCCCTTTCTTTCGGGGGGCTGAGCGTCCAGGATCATTCCGCCTCCGACGGTATCGACCGGAGCGGGCCGCCTCAGGACGAATCGGTCGCCGGGGAGTAGCACCGTGTCCTCGTCGAGACGCAGCTCGACGTCGAGTTCTTCTCCCGCCGTTGTCTCGAGGAGGCTGAGACGCGCTCCCCGCTCGCACGTCCCCTGGTGGAAGCGGGCCACGCCCCCTCTCCCCATGTCCTTCGGGGCACCCTCGAGCAGCCGGATCCTCGCCCACGCGCGCCGGGTCGTGCGAAGCGCGCCGGGTGTCGTGATCGTCGAACCCCTCGGAACCTCGGCGCAATCGAGGCCCTGGAGGTTCACGGCCGTTCGCTGGCCGGCGTGCGCCTCGGCGACGCGACGGTGGTGGACCTGGAGCCCTCGCACCCGTCCGATTCGGCCTCCGGGGAGGATCTCGACCTCGGCTCCTTCTCTCAGCGAGCCCGAGGCGAGGGTCCCGGTCACGACGGTGCCGAACCCCTTGAGCACGAACGAGCGGTCCACGGGGAGCCGCGCAACGCCGGTGGCCGGGCGGGGAGGGAACTGGTCAAAGAGGGCCCGGAGCGCCTCACGCAGAAGGCCGAGGCCGGCGCCCGTCCTCGCGGACAGAGGGATCACCGGGGCACCCTCGAGGAAGGTCCCGGCCACGAAATCCCGGACCTCCAGCGCCGCGACCGCGAGCACGTCGTCGTCCGCGAGATCCAACTTGGTCAACGCGACGATCCCGTGACGGATCGCGAGGAGCGAGCAGATCGCCAGGTGCTCGCGGGTCTGAGGCTTGATCCCCTCGTCCGCGGCCACCGCGAGGAGCACGGCGTCGATCCCGGTCGCCCCGGCCACCATGTGGCGCACGAAGCGCTCGTGGCCCGGCACGTCGACGAACGAGAGGATCCGCCCGTCGCCGAGATCCAGGTCGGCGAAGCCGAGGTCGATCGTGATGCCGCGGAGCTTCTCCTCCTGGAGCCGATCGGGATCGGTGCCGGTCAGGGCCCGCACCAGCGCGCTCTTGCCGTGGTCGATGTGGCCGGCGGTGCCGAGCACCAGATGGCGCAAGATCAGGACTCGCGCCGCGCGCGGAGCCTGGAGCGAACCGCGCGGCGCAGTTCGTCGAGATCGAACGGTTTCGTCAGCACCGCAATCCCCTTCCGCCTCGCCAAGGCCTCCGGCTCGCGGCTCACGGTGTCGCCGGTGGTGAGCAAGATCTTCGAGGACCCGCCGGGCTGCATCCGCTCCATCTCCTCGCAGAGCGACGCGCCGCCCATGCCGGGCATCCTGAGATCGGCGACCACGAGGTCGAACTCCTCGCTCCGGAGACGATCGAGCGCCTCCCGCCCGTCGCGCGCGGGCTCCGTCCGGTGACCGTCGTCGGCGAGCGTCTCGCAGATGAGCCGCGCTACCGAGTCCTCGTCGTCCACCACGAGGATTCGCGCGGAGACGTCTTGCCCCGCCGCCTCCTCGACACGGGGCAACTCGCCGGCCGCCACTCGCTCGGTGCCGACGGGCAGCTCCACCAGGAACCTCGCGCCGTGTCCCTCCCCCGTGTCGAGGGAGACCCGTCCGCCATGGGCCTCGACGGCGCCCTCAACGAGCGAAAGCCCGAGCCCAGTCCCCTGTCCCGGCGGCTTCGTGGTGAAGAAAGGCTCGAAGATGCGGGATCGAACGGTCTCGGGGATACCGGGTCCGTCGTCCTCCACCTCGAGCGAGACCCATCCCGTCCTGGGCTGGCGGGTTCGGACGGTGATGACCCCGCCGCGGCCGGCTCCCCGGATCGCTTGATAGGCGTTGCTCACGAGGTTCAGCACGGCCTGCTGGAGTTGGTGGGGATCTCCGACGATGGTCGGGACGTCGCGCCCGAGGTCCTTCTCGATCCGGACATCGCTCACGCGGAACTGGTACGCCATCAGGCCGATCACCGACTCGGCGACCTCGTTGACGCTCAGCAGCCGGCGCTCGGGCTCGTACCGCCGGGCGAAGGACAGGAGGTTCTGCACGATCCTCTGGCAGCGCCGAGCCTCGCGGTGGACCACCTCGATCCTCGCCGCGAGCTTCGGTTCCCGAGCGTCGCGGCATGCGAGCTGCGAGTAGCCGAGCACCGACGAAAGCGGGTTGTTCAACTCGTGGGCGATGCCGGAGATCATCTCGCCGAGGCTCGACATCTTCTCCGCCTGCGCGAGCTGGGCCTGGAGGCGGCGACGCTCGGTGACGTCCGCCAACACGAGGACCAGCGCCTCGGCCCTGCCGCCCTTGCCGGCGAGGGCCGACACGGTGACGGCGAGCACCGTTCCACCCTCGAGCCGAGCCTCCTGCTCCAACGGCGTGAGGCCCCGCTCCAAGACGTCGGCGGCGAGCGGGGAGAGGTCGAGGTCGCCCACGCGCGGGACGCGGCCGTCGCCCCCCGCGGGCGCGAGCCGGCCGAGGAACGCCGCGGCGGCTCGGTTGGCCTGGATCACGCGCAGCGAGCGGTCGGCCAGGATCACCGCCTGCGGCATCGAGTCCAGGATCGACCGAAATCGGTCCTGCTCCGCCTCCATCACCGCGAGGATCCGCTCGAGGTGCAGAGCGACCTGGTTCGCGACGCCGAAGAACAACCGGAGCATCCGCTCTCCCGCGGGTTCCGACGGGAGGATCCCGAGCGCCGCCGCTGTTCGACCTCGTCGCTCGAGCGGAACGAACGCCGCCGCCGGCCGCTCCGAGGACGCCCGCCGCAGGGCGTGGCTCCCGTCGAATCCGGGAAGGCGCTCGGTCGACACCCGAACGGGAAGCTCGCGCGGCAGGGCCGCGGCCGCGGCCGCCTCGGTCGCCAGCGACTCGATGACCTCATCGGTCACGGGCCGGGCCAGGAAGACGCGGACCTCCGCCTCGCCCGCGAGGGCGTGCGCGGCGACCAGGAGATCGGCTCCGGTCCCTTCCTGGAGGACGGTCGCGGCCTCGCGGAAGAGCGCGTCCCAGGTCCGTGCGGCCGACGCGCTGCGCCCGAGGTCCTGCAGCATGTCGAGCTCACGCGCCCTGGCGCGCAGCTTCTGCTCCCCGCGGGTGATCTCCACTCGGGCCGAGCGCCAAGCGGCGAGCGCTGCCGCCGCACGCTCAACCTCCAGAGCGCCGGGGACCGTGCCACCCGCGCGCCGTACCGAGAGCGTCCACTCGGGGCGCCCCCCCACCCGGGCCTCGTGCCGCCTCCCCCCGAGGTCGTCGAACGCGGCGTGGCCCCGATGGCGGGCGAGCTCCGGCGCGCCGTCGCCTGGGGCGCTCAGCACGAGATCGAGGCTCTCGGGATCGTCGAACCCGGCCGCGATCGCCTCGAGAGCGGCATCGGCGCTCGTGACGCGTATCAATCGCGACCAGTCGGGCCCCGCGATCCGATCACTCCCGTCCGGTCGCGTCGGCTCCATCCGGTCCCCCTCGCGGCAGATCGAGGCCTCCCGTCGTCGCGGGAGCGTCCAGCGCGCGGGCGTGAGTTTAACCCGAAACGAGGGACGGCAGGACGTGGATGGAAACGGAGCCGGCGGGCCCGCTCAGCTTCCGGGGCGCGAGGGCTTCGCGATGGCGCTCACCGGGAACGGCCGCTTGGAGGGCGCCGCGACCATGCGCTTACGCGCGAACATCTTACGGAGCCTGGCCTTGGCCTGGCACTCGATCTGCCGCACGCGCTCGCGGCTGATCCCCATCTTCTCGCCGATCTCCTTGAGGGTCAGGCCAACGCCGCCGGTGAGGCCGAAGCGGAACGACACCACCGTCCTCTCCTGGTCGGTCAGGTGGCCCATCGCGTCGCCGACGAGGCTGCTCGCCTCGCGCTTGATGAGATCGTCCTCGGGGCTCAAGCACGCGATGTCCACGAGATAGTCGGAGATCGGCTTGTCGCGGTCCTTTCCGATCTTGTCTTCGATACTGATCTCGCGCAGGTTGAACTGGAGCACCTGGTCGATCTTGGAGATCGCCTTGGAGAGCCGTTCGGAGATCTCCTCTCGCTTCGGGGCGCGTCCGAGGCTCCGCCTCAGGGAGTTCTCCGCGTCGCGGATCTCGCGGACCTTCTTCATCTGGTAGTTCGGGACGCGCACGAGATTCGAGTGCTCGGAGAGGGCCTTGAGGATGGACTTGCGGATCCACCAGATCGCATACGTGATGAACTTCGTGCCCTTGCTCGCATCGTAGCGGTGGGCGGCCTCGATCAGACCGATGTTCCCCTCGTTGAGCAGGTCCTCGAAAGGGAGTCCGAGGTTCCGGTACTCGCTCGCCACCTTCACGACGAAGCTGAGGTTGGACTCGATCAGCTCGTTCAGAGCCCCCGAGCGACCCCGCTTGACGTGACGCGCGAGGGACATCTCCTCCTCCTTGGTGAGGAGAGGGTATTCCCTGATCTCGGCGAAGTAACGCGACAGCAAGGAGTTCCTGTCGTTCTGCGTCGATTCCATGCAGCTCCCCGCGTCAACGGGACGACGGGCTGCACGACCCCGGCGTCGACCTGCGCAAGCACGACCCGCCGTTCCACGCGAGTCGTCCTTGACACGTTGCTGGACTCAACGTACAAGTACCGAGGCCGTAGTAAGGGCCTTGTATCGCGTCGCCACGATCGGCCAGTCGCCGATGGCGTTGGGTAGCCGAAGAAAGCGCGTGCACCGAGAGAAGCGGTCCTCGGTTCAACCGTGTCCTCCGCAGGACTCTCCGCGCCCCCTTTGGGGAAGTCGGCGAGCCTGAATTTTCCCCGGTACCTTGAGTGTAGGCTGTCCGGCAAAGTGTGTCAAGGGTCAATTTCGTAAAAAGCCGCGACGTTATTGGGTTTTCGTGGTATTCCGTGTTGGCGTCGACTGCACCGACATGCGAGCGGTCGGCCTCCCGTTTCTTCCTCCGGGAGGGTCGGCTCAATTCACCCAGCGGTCGCGGTCGTCGGGTGGCGCGACGCGGAACTTCCGCCGGCGGAGCCGCCAGCGGAGGTCCCGATAAAGTTCGCGCACCCGCCATACCTTCTTGAGGTAGAGGTAGCCGACCACCATCCCGCCGAGGTGTGCGATGTACGACACACCGCTGGCGCTCTGCCCCCAGGCCGAAACGAACGCAATCGCGAACAGCACCCATGACAGGGTGCGCGCGCGCATCGGGAAGATCAGCATGAAGAGGATCATTCTCTCGGCGAATATGATCCCGTACGCCAGCAGGAGTCCGTAGATCGCCCCCGAGGCTCCGATCGTGGGCACGTTCGTGCCCGACAGGAGTCCCGCGACCGTCACGAACACCCCGGCTCCCGCGCCGCACACCACGTAGTAGGTCAGGTACCTCCTTCCTCCCCAGTGCCTCTCCAGGTCGCCACCGACCATCCACAGGATGAGCAGGTTGAGCAGCAAGTGGGAGATCTGGACCGGCGAGTGAAGGAACATGTAGGTGAACGGCTGCCAGACGTACCCGCGGACCACGAGGGGCGGGACGATGCCGAATACCCGGGACAGGTCCGCCGCGCCGAAAACCGGCCCGAGCAGGAACTGCACGGACCACACGATTCCGCAGGCGATCATGATCGCCCGGGTCACCGGGGTGACGGGCGGGAAACCGAACCCGAGGCCCGAGCCCGACGTGCGGTTGGGTGCGTGGCGGTAGTAGCTCATCCTCACACGAGGCCCGGGACGGCGCCGGGCCCGGTCCGGAACAACAGGAGGATCGTGACGACGGCTCCGAGCAGAACCAGGACGAGGACCAGCATCATCATGCCGACGGCCACGAGCGCGCGACCCGTCCCCCCCCCGCTCCCGCGAAGCGCGTCGCGGAGCAGCGCCGCGTGCAGCCGTCGGCCGGCCAGCGCCAGCGCCAGCGCGATCCCGAGGGCCACTCCGTAGAGCGCCGCGAACGGCACGACGGGGCGTCCCGCGTAGAGCGCGAGGGGCGCCACCAGGGCGGCGGCCGCCACCCACAGCGCCGGCTCCAGCCAGCTCCCGCCACCCCGCCGCACGCCGGCTATGGCGTCACCTCCGTCCTCCCGGCGGACCATTCCGCGCGAAGACCGAAGTGCCGTGAGGGTTGCGGGTGCTCAACCCGGCGAGGGCGCCCCCGTCGTTGAACCGCGGTGGGAAGGCGCCCGATCCTCTCCCGTGGCACGCGCCGCGGACGCCGCACGGGACGCGCGCGAACGCGGAGCGGACGCGGCCTCGGGGGAGCTGCTTCATGGCGTCGGGGGGTGAGCATAGCGTGACGGCTTTGCCGGCGTCAAACCGGGCCGGGCGCGCCGTCCAAGCGGTCCTGCGGACGGTGCTCGATTCGGCCGGGTGGGAGCGCGCCTTCCTCGTCGCGGCGCCCGAGCCCGGAGACCTCGGCCCGCCGCGGGTGCAGGCTTCGGCGTCGCTCAGGCCCGACGGACGGAGGGCCGCGAGCCGCACGGTCCTGAGGCGAGCGCTGGAGGGAGCCGGTCATCTGATCTGTGCGGACGCGCGCGACGACCCGGCCCTCGCGGAGGGCGTTTCGGTGCGAGCGCTCGACCTCCGTGCGGTCGCCTCGGTCCCGGTCGGAGCGGATCGACCGACTGCGGCCCTCGTCGTGGACCGCCGCGCCGCGGGAGGCGCGGCCTCCTCCGACGCGCTGCGGCTGCTCGCGGCTTTCGCCGAGGTACTCGCGGCGCTCTGCGGCTCCTCGGGCCGGACACCCGCACCCGTGGCGGAACCGGCCCCGGTGCTCATCGGACGTTCGGCCCGCTTCCTGGAGTCCCTCGCCTGGGCAAGGCGCGTCGCACGATCGCGACTTCCGGTTCTGCTGGTCGGCGAGACAGGGACCGGCAAGGAGGGGATCGCCCGCGCGATCCATCGTGACAGCGTCCGGGTGTCCGCCCCTTTCCTGGCCGTGAACTGCGCCGCGCTGCCCGAGACGCTCCTCGAGAGCGAGTTGTTCGGCGCGGTTCGCGGGGCCTACACCGGAGCGGAGCGCGACCGTCCGGGTCTCTTTCGTCTCGCTCACGGGGGAACGCTGTTCCTCGACGAGGTCGGCGACATGTCGCCGCCGATGCAGGCCAAGCTGCTCCGCGTCCTTCAGGACGGGCGCGTCCGCCCGGTGGGCGGCGGGACCGAGGTCGCGGTGGATGTGAGAATCGTCTCCGCGACGCACCGGAATCTCGGCGCGCTGGCGGAGGAGGGCCGATTCCGAGCGGATCTCTACTGGCGCCTCGCCACGGCGGAGGTGTGCGTGCCTCCCCTCCGGGATCGCCGGGAGGATATCCCGCTCCTCGCCGAGCATATCGTGTCGCGCCTTCGCGTCGAGGCGGGCACGCTGGAGGAGGTGCGCCTCGACCCGTCGGCGCTCGACGCGCTCGCCTCGTGCGACTGGCCGGGCAACGTCCGCCAGCTCCAGTCCGTCCTCGCGCGCGGTCTCCTCCGCTGCGAGGGGGACACGCTCTCCGCCGCCCACCTCGACCTTCCCGCCGCGAGGAAGCGGACCGGGGAGGAACGGCCGGTGCCCCTCGAGCGACGCTGGATCGAAGAGGCCCTTCGCGACTCCCAAGGGCACCTCGCGTTGGCGGCATCCCGCATTGGCTGGAGCCGGCAGAAGCTCTATCGCAGGATGAAGGCCCTGGGATTGCCGAGGCTCGGCACGGGCTGAGTCGGTCCCGTCGGACGCGCGCCGCGGAGACGGGACGCGAATCTCCGGTTCTCACCAAGGCCCGGTGGCAGTACCTTGATCGTCAACGATCGGTTCCCCGGCCCCGGAGCGCCGGCGAGGGAGGAGCCATGGACCGTCGTGGACGGGCGCGGCAGCCCGGCGTCGGACTCTCGTCGAACCCGATTCTCGGGCTGATCGTCGCGGGCGCCGCGGCGCTCGCCGGCCTGCGACCCGCCTTCGGCGCGAACGGCGAGACGAGGTTCTTCGTCGAGGTGCGCCTCGGACGGCCGGAGGGGGTCGCCGATCTCGCCTCCGCGGGATTCGACGTCGCCGGCGTGAATCGGAAAGAGATGACGGCGGGGGTGGTCGCGACCGCCGAGGAGCTCGAGCGTCTCTCGGCGTCGGGATGGAGGTTCGACGTCCGCGAGAGCGAGGGGTCGTGGACGGCGCTATCGGCGCTCCAAGACTACACAGACCCCGAGGAGCTCTCCCTGTTCATGGAGCAGATCCAGGCGGGCTACCCGGGTCTCGCGAAGAAGGTCGTCCTGAAAGCCGCGCTGTTCGAGGGTCAAGTCCTCTACGCCATGAAGATCACGAAGGACGTGGCGCAGGAGAACGAGCGGCCGTCCTTCATCCTGGACGCTCAGCACCACGCCCGCGAGGTGATGACCACCGAGATCGCGCGCGACTTGATCGACTACCTGACCTCGAGGTACGCCACGGACGCATCGGTCCGCCGTCTCGTGGACAACGTCAACATCTGGGTCGTCGGCAGCGTGAACCCGGACGGCGCCGCGTACGTCTATCAGGGCTGGACGATGTGGCGCAAGAACCGCCATCCCTCCTGTGCCGTGGACCTCAACCGGAACTACCCGTTCAACTGGGGCTCCTGCAACGGGTCCTCGAGCGCCTGCGCCGACGAGACGACCCGCGGCGACGCCCCCGGGTCCGAGCCGGAGACGCAGGGCATGATCCAGCTCACGAACGACGTTCGCCCGTTTTTCACGCTGTCGTACCACTCGTACGGTGAGTACCTGATGTACAGCTACGGCTGCGGCGATCCGGACGAGAAGGTCGCGATGGACGAGGTCGCGCAGGGTCTCAACGCGATCCTCGAGAACGACGACGGACAGACCGGCCAGTGGCTGACCGGCCCGCTGTGGTCAACGATCTACGTCGTCGACGGCACGAGCCTCGACACGCAGTACGGCACCTATGGGGCTTACGCCTACGAGATCGAGGTCAACACCTGGTTCCAGCCCAATTACAACAAGTGGCGCGACGTCACCGTGCTGCGGCAGCGCGTGGCGTGGTGTTACTTCCTCGACCGGACCCTCGACGGCCCGCAGGTCCGCGGCAAGGTGACCGACGCCTCGACCGGGCTGCCGGTCGCCGCCGAGATCGACGTGCAGGAAGTGGCGTTCACGCACGGCGAGGCGCCACGAAAGGCGGATGCCAAAGGGCTCTATTACCGACTCGCAAGGAGCGGCCAGACCTACCACCTGGCTTACTCGCAGCCCGGCTACTGCCCCGAGACCCGGAGCGTCGCGGTGGGCACGGGCCCTGCCACCGTGAACATCGCGCTCCTCCCATCCGCGAGCCCCGCGAACGTCGTCGCCGCCGGGAACGGCGCCAACCGGATCGACGTGTCCTGGAATGAAGCGCCCTGGGCCGTCGAGTACCACGTGTATCGCACCCTGGTTCGCCGCGGACCCTACGACCTCGTGGGCACGGTGGCGGCCCCGTCGACTTCCTTCGTGGACGCTCCGGTCTCCGGTGGGGCGACCTGGTATTACGTGGTCCGGTCCTACGTCGGCTGCGAGTCCCCCCCCTCCGCGGAGATCGCCGCGTCGACCGGTGGCGCCTGCACCCTGGGCCCCGGCTTCTCGGGACTCCGGGCGGCCTCCGACGCGGTCTCCTCGACCTGCTCCGTGAGCCTCTCCTGGCCCGCCGCGTCGGCGAGATGCGGAGGCCTCGTTACCTACCGCGTCCACCGCAGCACGACCTCCCCGTTCGCTCCGTCCCCGGCGAACACCGTCGCCTCCGGCCTGACCGCCACGACGTTCACCGACCACGACGCCCTGCTCAGCGGCGTGACCTACCACTACCTCGTCCGGGCGCTCGACTCGGCCAGCGGGGCGCACGACGGCAACACGGTCACCCTCCCCGCAACTCCGACCGGGCCCTCCGGCGGCGGCGTCTGCATTTCCGGAACGGCGGCGAACCCTAAGGAGGCGAGTCCGGGCGATTCTCAGATGACCCTAGGCCGCGATTCGACGGGCACGGGCCTCGACATCGACTACCTCCCGGCCTGCGGCGCGCTCGACCACGCCGTGTACTGGGGGACCTCTCCCTTTTCGGGAGCCGTCAGCTGGACAGCGAGCGCCTGCGGGCTCGGGACCACGGGGCGGACGACGTTCGACCCCGGGACGCCCGGCCCGGGCGGGTTCTTCTACTTCGTGCTGGTAGGGCAGGACGGTGCGGAGGAAGGCTCGTTCGGGCAGGGACGCGGTCCGTCGGGTCCCGTCGAGCGGCCGGAGGCCATCCTTGTCGGCGCCTGCGACCGGCCGCAGAGCCTGGCGGGCGACTGCCCGTGAAGCCCGGCGCCCCCGTCGAAACCGACGTGAAAGTCCGTTGCGCGTAACGTGACCTCGCTGCCCCTCGAGGCACCCGATTGCCGATGGCGACTCAAGTCCGGCGGGGTCGTGCCGATAAGGAATCGGGGGATTCGACTCCGGAAGAGGTGTCCCGATGTCCCTCGTGACCGCTCTTTCCTCCGGACTCGCCGGCTATCGCAGCGCGATCGAGCGGCTCGCGGTTGCGTCCGCCCGCCTGTCCCGGGGTCCCGTCGAAACCGACCTGCCCGCCGACGTCGTCGAGATGAGGGTGAGCCAGGTCGCCGCCGCCGCCTCGATCAAGGCCCTCCGCACCGCCGACGAGTTCCTCGGCTCGCTCCTCGACGTCGTCCGCTAGGTCGACGCCGCTCCTCGCCGCCGTTCCTCGCCGCCCAGCCCGAGCTCTTTCATCCGTTTGCCGGCTCCGGCGAGGCGGGTAGAATGGACCTCCCCCAAACAAGAGAGGAACCATGAGCCGCCTCCACAGGAACGCGACGTCACTTCTCATCGGTCTCGTCTCCCTCGCTCTCGCCCACGGTTCGGCGCCGGCGCAGCCGGCTCCTTCCGCGGGGGAGACGTCCGCGCCGGCCGTTCCGACGTTCGACGCGAGCGCGCTGGACCGCAACGCCGACCCCTGCGTGAATTTCTACAAGTTCGCCTGCGGGAGCTGGATGGCGACCCATCCCATTCCGCCGGACAAGACCCGCTGGGGGCGCTTCGACGAGCTCGCCGAGCGGAATCGGGAAGTGCTTCACCAGATCCTGGAGAGCTACGTGAAGCCTCAGAGCGTCGCCGACGCCGTCCAGCGGAAGGTGGGCGACTACTACGCCTCGTGCATGGACGAGGCCGCCATCGAGTCCGTCGGGACACAGCCGCTGCGCCCGGAGTTCCGGCGAATCGACGCGATCCACGACCGCTCGGGGCTGCTGGAAGAGGTGGCGCACCTCGAGACGCAGGGGATCCACGCCCTCTTCGGCTTCGGGTCCGCGCCGGACCTGCACGACGCCACCACGCAGATCGCCCACGTCTCCGACGGCGGTCTCACGCTCCCGGACCGCGATTACTACCTGAAGGACGACGCGAAATCGAAGGAGATCCGCGAGCGCTACGTCGCGCACGTCCGGAAGATGCTCGAACTCGCCGGGGAGAAGCCCGAGGCCGCCGCGCCCGAGGCGGCGGCGATTCTGGCGCTCGAAACGGATCTGGCGCAGGCCAACATGGACCGGGTCTCCCGCCGCGACCCGCAGAAGCGCGACCACCGCATGAGCGTGGAAGAGCTGGTCAAGCTCGCGCCCGGGTTCGAGTTCGCGAAGTACTTCGCGGACACCGGGGCGCCGAAGTTCAGCTCGCTCAACGTCGCCAACCCCGATTTCTTCAAGGCGATCGACGGGAAGCTCCGGACCGTTCCCCTCGACGCCTTCAAGGCCTACCTGCGCTGGAAAGTCGTGCACGAGACGGCCGCGGCGCTTCCCGTCGAGTTCGTGCGGGAGGATTTCGAGTTCTGGAACAAGTACCTCCGCGGGCAAACCGAGATCGAGGCGCGCTGGAAGCGCTGCACGCGCATCACCGACGCCAGTCTGGGCGAGGCCCTGGGGCGCCTCTACGTCGACAAGGCGTTCCCACCCGAGGCGAAGCAGCGGACGCTCGACCTGGTCAACGGGGTCGAGAAAGCGATGGGCGAGGACCTGAAGACGCTGCCCTGGATGAGCGACGCGACGAAGAAGAAGGCCGAGGAGAAGCTGGCGAAGATCACGAACAAGATCGGCTACCCGGACAAGTGGCGCGATTACGGCTCGGTCGCCATCTCCCGCGGCGATTTCTTCGGCAACAGCCTGCGAGCCGATTCGTTCGAGGTCCGGCGGCAGATGGACAAGATCGGCAAGCCCGTGGACAAGGCGGAGTGGGGCATGACCCCGCCCACCGTCAACGCCTACTACAATCCGTCTCAGAACAACGTCAACTTCCCGGCGGGAATTCTGGAGCCGCCGTTCTATCGGGCCGGTCGCGACGACGCGGTGAACTACGGCGGCATCGGCGCGGTCATCGGGCACGAGCTCACCCACGGCTTCGACGATCAAGGCGCGAAGTTCGACGCCAACGGCAATCTGACGAACTGGTGGAGCGAGAAGGACAAGGCCGAATTCGACAAGCGCACGAGCTGCTTGGCCGACGAGTACGAGCGGTTCTCCCCGGTCGAGGGGGTCCACCTCAACGGAAAGCTGACGCTCGGCGAGAACACCGCCGACAACGGGGGCGTCCGCCTGGCGTTCGGCGCGCTCGAGGACATGTTGAGGAGCCGCCCGGGTCTCGTCGCCCCCAAGATCGAGGACTTCACCCCCGAGCAGCGCTTCTTCCTGGGCTACGCCCAGGTCTGGTGCCAGAACGTGACCCCCGAGTCGTCGCGCCTGCTGGCCGTGACCGACCCTCACTCCCCGGGCGAGTTCCGCGTCAACGGCGTCCTCGTCAACTCGGATGCGTTTCAGCAGGCGTTCACCTGCAAGGCCGGCCAGCCGATGGTGAGCTCCGCGGTTTGCCGCGCGTGGTGAGCCCGGTGGCGCCCGGGGGTTGACGCCGGTCGGGCGCCTCGAGGGGGATCACGCGGGGCCCCGCCCGGAGCGGCGAGGAGCCTCGACGGCGGCGTCGAGCCGCTCGGCGTCGGCGCGGCCCGCACCATCGCGCAGCAGGTGGAGCTGCCAGAGGTCCTTGGCGCCCAGTCGCAGGAACGGCGCCATCGCGAGCTTGCCGGTGGTTCCGATGCTGCGCTCGAGGAAGCGCAGCTCCTCGAGCTGAGCCCGCGTCTCCTCGTCCGGCGGGACGTCGAATCCGCTCTCGCGCAGCATCAGCCACCCCTTCGCGCGGAGCGACAGCTCCACGTGGACCCTCAGGTAGCAGGCCATGTCGACCACGACCTCGCCTCGGAATCGGTCCCGCAGCGACTGGAGGTACCGTCCGACGTTGGACGTGGAGAGCCCCCCGGCCAGGATCAGCTCGAGGAGCTCCGTGTCCGCGTCGAAGCCGATGTTCAGCCAGCGCTCCAGCGCCTTCTCGCTCCGCTCGAACACCACGTACACCACCGGCGGAAGCACGACGAGGACCGCGGCGGTGGACAGCACGGGCGATAGGAAGAAGTGGTTGTACGCGGAGTGGACCGTCACCGCGAGGAGGAGCCCCGGGAAGTAGGTGGTGAAGACGGGAAGGCCTCCGCGCTCGAGCAGGGCCCTCGACGCGATGCCGAACGCCGCGGTCACGCCACCGTGCATGAGGGCGGTTCCGAACCCCCTCACGAGCCACACTCCGAAACCGGCCGCCGGGAGGCTCCCCAGGTAGTAGAGGTTCTCGACCAGCGTGAAGCCGGCGCCGGTGGCGAATCCGAGGATCCCGGCATCAACGAGAAACGCTACCCGGTTCGAGCGAATCAAGACCACGAGAAACAGAGCCTTGGCGGTCTCCTCGATCACGGGGCTCGCGTACCGGGCGTAGGCGGTCCCGTCGAGTCCCATCCAGGCAGAGAGCGCGGGATGGGCCGCCCAGCAAGCGGCAGCCAGGCCTCCCCCGACGGCGATCGCCGAGAGCGTCCGGCCGAGGCTGACGAGCTTGTAGCTGTCGAGAGAGATCAGGACCGCGAGGAACAGGAGCACGGGGGCCAGTCCCACCGACAGTCGCGCGGCGAGGTCGATCAATCCCTCGTCTCCATCGCGCCGCCGCGCTCGGGCCCGGCCGCGTTGGGCGGCGAGCTCGCGGGGCGCCGCCGGCGAGCCCTCATGGCCCGTGAAGGAGGTTGAGCGAGAACATGAACTCGTTCCGGCTCGCGCGGCCCGCCTCCAGGGCGACCGCGTAGCCGAGCGACAACGTCACGTCCACCCTGGACAGGACGGTGAGCCGCAGGTCCGTCTGCGCGCCCACGTCCTTGACCGTTCTCCTGGGACCCGCGGTCTCCGGATTCGCCGCGATGGCGCCGGCAAACAGCGAGGACCGCGCCCAGGTCAAGTAACATCCCGGCGTTCCGGCGCTGCGGAACCGGAGAGGCGGCAGGTTCCACTCGAGCGTGGTCCGGACAAACGTCGTTCCGCCGAGGTCGTCGATCGGAATCCCCGGAAAGCCCTGGAGCCCCCGGTACCTTCTCACCTCTCCGTGGTCCACCCGGTTGTTCCCGAAGCCGCCGAAGTAGAAATTCGCAAAGGGATCCTCACGATCCCCGCCCGCTCCCCCGGCCCCGGTCCGCAGCCACACGGAGGAGTGGCGCAGCGGCAGCGCGAGCCCGAGGTCCCATCCCGCGGCGAGGCTCGGGATCGTTTTCCCGCCGGCGCGGCGGCCCGCCGCCACGACCTCCCATCGGTAGCCCTTCTCGTCGTCCACGTGCCCGAGCGAGGAGCGGACGTCGCTGTACGCGAGGCGGGCGCGCGTCTCGAGGAGCGTGTCGGTGGGCGCGCTCACGTTTTGCTCGCCGGGAACCCTGTCCAGGTTTCCCCAAAGGGTGGCGTCCACCCCGAGGACCATGCGACGGGGCTCCTCGTAGAGGAGCGCCCGTTCGTAGCCCGCGGAGACCGAGTATCCCTTGAGCCCGACCTTCGTGGGGCCGAAGAGATCGTAGAAATCGGCGGGGTTCAGGCTGGCACTGGCCCTCCAATCGTAGCGCCGGTATCGGATCTGGAGGTGCAGCCGCTCGTCGGGCGGGAGGGACTGACCGGGCGTGTAGGACGCCGTGAGACTCGATCGATTCAGCGAGAGCGGATCGGAGAGGTTGAAGCGCATGCCGACCGCGGCGGTGTCCTTGTATCCCAGCGCCACGGGATAGAGGGACTCGAGCTCGAGGCTCCGGCCGATCCTGTACGGCTCCTTGCGGCCGACAAGCGACTCCAGCGGGACCTGCGCCGGCGAGCCCGCCTTCCAGGTGTCCAGGACGGGGTACTTCTCGGCGACCTGCTGGCCCAGGAACGTGATGGCGTTCACGTCCTCGAGAGGTTTCACCTCGACCTTCGACGGGACGAACCCCTCCCCCGTGTAGCGGAAGACCAGAAGCGAGTCCCCCCCGGCGGGAATCGGACGGAAGAACCCGGTCTCGGCGTTCGTGAGGGCCTCCTTCCTTCCGGTCAAGAGGTCGTAGCGGAAGATATTCGAGACCCCGGTGAAATACGAGCTGCCGTAGAGATACCTGCGGTCCGGTGAGAAGACGAAGTTCAGGGGGAGCGCGACGCCGAAATCGAAGGTCGCCACGGGAGTCGGATCACCGGCCTCGAGGGACTCGATCCTCATCACCCGGAGCTCGTGGCGGCCGTTCGCGCCGCCCACCGCGGCCGACAGAAGGCGGCCGTCCGGGGACACGTCGAGGCCATAGGCGACCTCGCCGTACGGCCAGGAGTGGATCGGTTTCCACTCGTGGTACGGGTACGGTACGCGCACGAGCGTCGCGATGCCGTTGAAGTGGCGGATCCCCCAGACGGAGCGGTCCGCGGCGTCGAACGCCAAATCGCCGATTCTCGCGTCCTTGAGCAGCGTCTTCGATGCGTGCGTGCTCGGATCCACGGAGCAGAGGTCCCGATACGCGTTGTTGTCGGTGGTGTAGAAGAGGGTCCTGCTCCCGGGATCCCAGGCGAGCGACGTCACGCTGTAGATCACCGGCCCCCTCACGTCCACGATCCTCTCGATCGACCCGTCCGCGAGGGAGATGGCGCCGACGTGCGCGACCACGCCGGGGTAGTTGAAGGCGACGTAGATCTTCCCCGCGTCGGCGTCGAGATAGGCGCGCGAGACCGAACCCATCGGCAGGGCCGAGAGGTCCCGGTACGGGGTCGTGGGGAACGCTCGGATCCTCTCGAGGTTCTTGGCCTGGAACTCCTTCTCCCAGGCGATCCAATCCCGCCACGCGTCCTCGAGAGGCATGCCGTAGACCTGGCGGAACTGCCGCGCGTAGTACGCCCGGCTCCCGTCCGTGCGGGCGATCCACGCGATCAGCGAGTCCGGGGAGAACTTGTACGCGAGATACGACATGAAGCGGGTGCCGTAGAGGTACGAGTTCACCTCCACCTGGAAGTCGATCTTGGTCCCCTCCGACACGAGCCCGAGCGGATCGTAGAACCGGCTACCCTCGACTACGTCACCCAGGGACTGACGGGCGGCTTCACCTTCGTCAATCCCCAGGCGAAATCGAGCTGTGGCTGCGGCACATCGTTCTCGGCCTAGGGCCCGCCTCGCGAGATAGGACAACGGGCCCCGGCGGGCCCGTTCTTCTTTTATGATCGACTACTTCACGGTGTTCGG
>JAIQFR010000083.1 GCA_020073205.1 Terriglobia bacterium | reverse complement strand
GCTGATCCGGCGTGAGAGGGAGCAGGCGGAATCTTGCGGAACCGGGTAACGGTGGGATGATGTGATGGGTTCGCGTCGCTACGATGATTCCCGCCGCCGGAAAGGCTCGTTCCAGTGTCCGGAGGGCGTCTGCGGCATCCTGGGAATGGAGTTCCGAGACTTCGTTCCAGCCGTTAAGCAGAAATTGGAGCGGCTCTTTCACTGCCAGCCGGGCCAGGGCGTCAGCGTCAAGGCCGCGCGCGCGAAAGGCCGGGCGACGTCGTGATCTACCGCGTCGGGAGCGGGTCGGGCTCGCTCGTCAGCACGGGCAATCCGGTCTTCCTCGACGAGTACACTCCGACCGGGATGCTGGTGCAGTCGATCCCGATGCCGACGGCCGATGCGCTTCCGAACCGCGCCTTCTACGCCAGCGGTACCGCTGGCTCGGAGGGCATGCTCACCCGTTCCGCCGATGGGCGGTACCTCGTCCTGACCGGCTACGCGTCCACGTACACTTCATCGCTTGCGGGCACGAGCGGTACCTTGGTCAACCGGGTGATCGGTCGCGTCGACGTCACTTCGGCAATCGACACGACGACCGCGCTCACGGACTTCGCGTCGGGCAACAACCCACGCTCGGCGACGAGCGATAACGGGGCACGCTTCTGGGCCGCTGGCGCGGCGGGCGGCGTTCGGTATGCGGCGCTCGGCGCCTCGACGTCGACCGACCTCACGAGCGCGAGTCTCGCGAACGCGCGCCAGGTGTCGCTCTTCGCGGGTCAGCTCTACACATCGTCCGACCGCGCCAATTTCAAGGGTGTGAACGCGATCGGGACCGGTTTGCCGACGACCCCGTCTCAACCGGTGGTCCGGTTGTTCGGCTTGACCGACGCGACTTCTCCGAGCGGCTACTCGTACTTCTTCGCTGACCTCACGGACGCGGTGCCCGGCTTCGACACGCTGTACATCGCCGACGACTCGAGCAACGCGACCGGCGGCGTGCAGAAGTACTCGCTCGTCGGTGGGACGTGGGTGGCGAACGGCTCTGTCGAGGGCGCGTCGAACGCTTACCGCGGGCTTGTCGGCAAGGTCAACGGGACCACGACCACGCTCTATGCGACACGCAAGGGCGGCAGCGGGGCCACGGGCGGAGGGGAGCTGGTCTCCCTCGTGGACGCGACGGGCTACAACGCGACGATCACCGCGACGTCGAGCATCATCGCCGCCGCGGCCGCCAACACCTCGTTCCGCGGCGTGGCCTTCGCGCCCGAGCTCTGCGGGAACGTGGTCTGCACTCCGCTCGACCAGTGCCACGACGCCGGGGTTTGCAACCCGGCAACCGGCGCCTGCTCCAATCCGGTGAAGGCCGACGGAGCCGGTTGCAGCGACGGGAACGCCTGCACGGTGAACGACTCCTGCACGGCAGGCGTCTGCGGCGGTACCTCGTACTCGTGCGACGACTCGAACCCCTGCACGGTCGACTCCTGCAACGGGGACGGGACCTGCACGAACTCGCCGTACTCGTGCGACGACTCGAACGCGTGCACGATCGACGCCTGCAATGGCGACGGGACCTGCACGAACACGCCGCACTCGTGCGACGACTCGAACCCCTGCACGGACGACTCCTGCAACGGCGACGGGAGTTGCACGCATACCCCTAGGGTCCCGTGCGGCTTCACGCCAGGCGACGTCGTGATCTACCGCGTCGGCTCCGGCACCGGATCGCTCGTCAACACCGGCAATCCGGTCTTCCTCGACGAGTTCACGCCGGGCGGGATGCTCGTGCAGTCGGTCCCGATGCCGATCGCCGATGCGCTTCCCAACCGTGCCTTCTACGCCAGCGGCACGGCTTCGTCGGAGGGGATGCTCACCCGTTCCGCGGATGGGCGGTACCTCGTCCTGACCGGCTACGCGTCCACGTCCACGTCATCGCTTTCGGGCACGAGCGGCACCACGGTCAACCGGGTGATCGGTCGCGTCAACGCAGCTTCGGCAATCAACACGTCGACCGCGCTCACGGACTTCGCGTCGGGAAATAACCCGCGCTCGGCGACGAGCGACAACGGCGCGCGCTTCTGGGCTTCGGGCGGCGCGGGCGGCGTGCGGTATGCGGCGCTCGGCGCCTCGACTTCGATCGACCTGACCAGCGCGATTCTCGCGAACGCGCGCCAGGTGTCGATCTTCGCGGGCCAGCTCTACGGTTCGTCGGACCGGACCAATTTCAAGGGGGTGAACGCGATCGGGGCCGGTTTGCCGACGACCCCGTCCCAACCGGTCGTCCGGCTGCCCGGCCTGACCGATACGACGTCTCCAAGCAGCTTCTCGTACTTCTTCGCCGACCTCACGGACTCGGTGACCGGATTCGATACGCTCTACATCGCCGACGACTCGAACAGCGCGACCGGCGGCGTGCAGAAGTACTCGCTCGTCGGCGGGACGTGGGTGGCGAACGGCTCGGTCGAGGGTTCCGGGAACACGTACCGTGGGCTGGTGGGCAAGGTCGACGGGACCACGGTCACGATCTACGCGACGCGCAAGGGTGGCGGTGGCGCCACGGGCGGAGGGGAGTTGGTCTCCCTCGTGGACGCAACGGGTTACAACGTGACGATCACCGCAACATCCACCGTCCTCGCGACCGCGGCCGCGAGCACCGCGTTCCGCGGCGTCGCATTCGCGCCCGAAGGGATCGATCTGTGCGCCGGCGTGGTGTGCACGGCGCTCGACCAGTGTCACGACACCGGTGTCTGCGACCCGGCGACCGGCATCTGTTCCGATCCGTTGAAGCCCAGCGGCGCGGCGTGCGACGACGGCGACGCGTGCACCGCGGGCGAGACCTGCGACTCCGGCGGCGTCTGCCGCGGCGGAGCCGCCATCGACTGCAACGACCTCGACGTCTGCACGACCGACACGTGCAGCGGCGGGCAGTGTCTGCACGTCCCGAGCGGGTCGTGCGGCGTCGGTGGAACGGTCTGGTACTACCGCAACAGCGTCACCGACAGCGAGCCGAGCGCGAAGGGCACGCCGAACGTCGGGATCGATGTGACCGGCGACCTCGTGGCCGAAGCGACGACCGGCGGCGGCGGCGGTGGCGGGTACTCCATCCTCAACCTGGCCGGGAACACCACGGTCAGAACCCTGAATAAGTTCGGCAGCCCGCGGGCTTCCGACCACAACGACGCGGTCGGCTCGTACGACGCGGCGGCGATTTCGCGTTACGTGGTCGGCCTCCAGTCGCTCTCAGGAAACCAGTTGATCGCCGGCGACGTGACCGGCAACGGGCAAGTCACCTCGTACGACGCGGCCAAGGTCGCCCAGTTCGGAGTGGAGCTGATCGACCACTTCGACGTGGCCGCCGCGACCGGATCCGACTGGAAGTTCCTGCGGTGCGACGTCTACGGGAGCGCGGTCGACCAGAACTGCGGACCGGCGGCCTACCCCGCTCCACTGACGGGGATGGCCACCGACAACTTCTACGCCGTGCTGTACGGCGACGTGACCGGCAACTGGGAGGCGGCCACGGCATACGCCCGGTCGACCTCGGCCGAATCCGAGGCCGAAGCGGCGGCGGCCGACGACGACCGCCGGATGGCCGCCGAGCTGCGGCCGATGGCGGGCCGGATCCTCGGGAGGCCGGAAGGCATGCCGGGTGCCGTTCTCACCGTCGGGAATCTGCCGCGCGTCGCGGGGGCGGGCTCGCGGGTCGAGATCGGCCTCGACCTGCGGAACGCCGATGGGATCGAGGCTCTCGACCTCCGGCTGCTCTACGACCCGGATCGGATCCGGGTGGTGGACGTCCGGACCGGCGGCCTCGCTCCCCAATTCAAGCTCGCGACCGGCGATTCGGGCGGCGACCGGCGGATCGGCATGTACGGCGTGCTGCCGCTCCAAGGCTCGGGGAGGCTCCTCACCGTCACGGTGGAGGTGCTGAAGAGCGGCCGGCTCTCCCGGCAGTTCTCGATCGAGGCAAGTGCCAACGAGGGGAGGATCCCGTTGCGGGTCCGCGGCGGGGCGACGGCTGGGAAGCCGTAGTTCCAGGGAGTGGCGGCAGGGACAGGGAGACTGAGGCGGAAGACGGCGGCGTCGGGCCGGGGATCCATTGCGCCCTTGGCCCGGGAGCCAGCGGAGATGCTGTCCGCTGACGGTGCTGGGCGCCCGCTTGCCGGCGAGGTGTCTACGGGGTTGTCGAGGGGGGAGTATGCAACACCATGCGAGTCCGTGGCTTGTCGTCGCCATCATCGTAGTGACGCTCGCTGTCGCGGGGATCGGCGCTCCCCGGGCTTGCGATGCCGGCGTCGAGCTCCTGATCACCGAGTTCATGGCCCTGAACACGAAGACCCTTGCCGACGAGAACGGCGATTACTCGGACTGGATCGAGATCTACAACCCTTGTCTCGCCGACGTCGATCTCGGAGGTTGGTACCTCACCGATGACGAGGCGAATCTCACCAAGTGGCAGTTTCCCAGCGTCCACTTGGCGCGGGGCGAGTATCTGCGGCTGTTCGCCTCCGACAAGAACCGGGCCGTCGCCGGGGCCCCGCTTCACACGAACTTCAAGCTCGCGAGCGAGGGCGAGTACCTCGCGCTGGTGAAACCCGACGGGGTGACCGTCGCCCACGCTTTCTCACCGGCGTACCCCCCGCAGCACTCCGACGTCTCGTATGGCCTGCCGCAGGCGGCGTACCAACTGGTGTCCCAGGGGGCCACGGCCAGCTATCGAGTCCCCACGAGCGACGATTCGGCCCTCGGGACGAGTTGGGCGGCCGTCGGCTTCGACGATTCGGCCTGGGCTGCCGGTCCCACCGGCCTTGGCTTCACCGCCAGTGGCGCCGGGAAGTTCGCGGTGACCTACTACAAGGCCAACATTCTCGTGCCGGACCTGGCCACCGCCGAGGGGGTCATCAGCGATCCGGCTACCCAAGCCACCGTCGCGACCGAGCAGGCGCCGGTCATCAACTACCTGAACACGGGGGGCTCCGCGCATTACGCCAACGACCGTCCGTTCCCGGGCACGCAGATCGGTGTGGACGCGGACGACTTCGTGGTCGAGGCCACAGGGACGATCCTGATCCCCTCCGCCGGCCCCTGGACCTTCGGCGTGAACAGCGACGACGGGTTCAGTCTCGACCTCTGGCGGGAGCCGCACGACTTCTCGTTCTCCATGTCTTACCCGAGCCCGCGCGGCCCCGCGGACTCCTTTGCGGTGTTCAACATACCCGAGCCCGGTGCCTACTCCGTGCGCCTCGTCTTCTACGAGCGCGGCGGCGGCTCGGAAGTCGAGCTCTTCGCGGCGCAGGGGAGCTACTCGTCGTTCTCGAGCGCCTTCCAGCTGGTCGGCGACGCGGCGAACGGGGGGCTGCCGCTGGCGAACATCGGCGTCGAGATCAAGACGAACGTTCAGGCGGCCATGCAGAACGTGAACTCGTCGCTGTGGAGCCGCATCCGGTTCCAGGTGGCCGACCCCGGCCGCCTGAGCCTGCTCACCCTGCGCATGGCCTACGAAGATGGTTTCGTGGCCTACCTGAACGGCGTCGAGGTCGCGAGCCGGGACGCCCCTTCCTCGGTTTCCTGGAATTCCACCGCGCTGAGCGATCGACCGACAGGCGACGCCGGAGCGTTCGAGAGAATCGATCTCACGAACTTCCTGGGTCTCTTGCAGCCGGGGACGAACGTGCTCGCGATCCACGGGCTCAACGACGCCGCGGCCGACGGCGACTTCCTCGTGCTGCCCGAGCTGAGCGCCGTGGAGATCACCGCCGACACGGGCGATCGACGCTATTTCACCCCCGCGACCCCGGGGACCTTCAACTCTTCCGGCTACCCGGGAGTCTCCGGGAGCCCGACGTTCTCCCACTCGAGCCGCGTCTTCACGGATTCGTTCTCGCTGACGCTGACGACGGGCTCGCCGACGGCCGTCGTCCGTTACACCCTCGACGGGAGCGAACCGTCCGCGACGAACGGCGCCGTGTACTCGGCGCCCATCCTGATCGACGCCTCCACGCGCATCCGCGCGCGGGCGTTCGAGGCGGGCCTCGCCCCGAGTTCCGTCATCACACGGTTCTACGCAAAGCTCGACGCGGGCGTGGTCGGCTTCAGTTCGAACCTGCCGGTCTTGATCCTGGACACCTTCGGCGACGGCGTCAATCAGACATGGCAAACGGACGTCCTCACCAGCATCATCCCCACGGTGGGCGGCCGGGCCTCGATCACGGGCTCGCCGGATTTCGTGGGGTACGCCGGACTCCGGCTGCGGGGGTCCAGTTCGCTCGGCTTCCCGAAGAACCAGTACTTCCTGGAGATATGGGACGAGGACCGCCAGGACCGCGACGTGTCCTTCCTCGGCCTGCCGCCCCAGTCGGACTGGATTCTGTACGGGCCCTATACCGACAAGAGCCTGATGCGGAACTTCCTGGCCTACGAGTGGAGCAACGACATCGGCCGGTACGCCGTCCGCACGCGTTTCGTGGAGTTGTACTTCCGGAGGGCTGCCGGCGCCGTCTCGGCGAGCGACTACTACGGGGTCTACGTCCTGATGGAGAAGATCAAGTGGGACGTGAACCGCGTCAACATCACGCAGTTGCAGCCCACCGACAGCGCGCCGCCTGAGGTCACCGGCGGCTACATCATCAAGAAGGACCGGCTCGACCCCGGCGACTTGGGCTTCCGGACCATCACGGGCCAAGTGCTGAACTACGTGTTCCCCAAGGAGAAGAACATCACGACCGCACAGGCCGCCTACCTGAAGGGCTACCTCGACGAGTTCGAATCCGTCCTCTATGGGGCCAACTTCGCGGACCCGGTCAACGGCTACGCGAAGTACATCGACGTCGATTCGTTCATCGACCATCACATCCTCGTTGAGTTGACCAAGAACATCGACGGATTCCGCTTGAGCACCTTCATGTTCAAGGATCGGAACGGCAAACTGAACATGGGTCCGCTCTGGGACTTCGATCTGGCCCTCGGCAACGCGAACTACCTGAATGGGTGGCTGCCCGACGGCTGGTACCACGATCAACTGAACGATGGCGACTACCCGTGGTGGCGACGGCTTTTCTCGGACCCCGAGTTCACGCAGCGCTACGCCGATCGTTGGTTCGCGCTGCGGGGCGGGCCACTCGCCACGGCCAAACTCCTCAGGGACGTGGACGCGAACGCCGCGCTCCTGGGCGAATCCGAGGTCCGGAACTTCCAGCGGTGGCCGGTTCTCGGCGTCTACGTTTGGCCCAACGAGTACATCGGCGCCGCCTACCAGGACGAAATCGACTGGATGAAGCAGTGGATCACGGGCCGCGTCGCGTGGATCGACAGTCAGTTCGTCGCACCCCCCGTCTTCAACCACGCGGCAGGCCAGGTCCCCAAGTGGTTCAACCTGACGATCAGCGCGTCGGCGGGTGTCATCTACTACACGCTCGACGGGACGGACCCGCGCCTCGCGGGCGGCGGGACCTCCCCGAGCGCCGTGGCCTATGCCGGTCCTCTGCCGATCGGCGCGGAGGCGCGAATCAGGACGCGGGCGCTCAACGGCGCCATTTGGAGCGCGATCAACGATGCCACCTTCCAGCCGGTACCGCTGGTGTACGTGAACGAGGTTCTGCCCCAGAACGTGAACTGTCAGCACGACGAGCACGGGGAGTTCGATCCATGGATCGAGCTGTACAACCCCGAAACGACGACGGCCGACCTCTCCGGCCTGTTCCTCACCGATGATCCGACGGTTCCCCACAAATGGTCGATTCCCGCAGGCACAAAGCTGTGCGGGTTGCACGTGCTGCTCCTCTGGGCCGACAACGAGCCGGGAGAGGGAGATCTGCACACGAACTTCAGATTGAACCCCGCCGGCGGCTCGGTACTGCTCTTCGACCAGGCGGGGAACCTGGCGGATTCCCTGGCTTATCCCGCGCTGAACGTCAACGTGTCCTACGGTAGAAGCCCGGACGGGACCTCGAACCTGTCCCCGTTCTTCTACGCTACGCCAGCGGCGCCGAACGCTGTGGCCGCGACGCGAATTCTCCTCGACGAGTACAACGCCGTACTGCCCACCAAGTACCTGAAGAACAACGGCAGCGACAGCTACTTCGGCACGGCGATGGGGAACGGCGGGGATTGGTTCGAGCTGGTGGTTGTCCAGGACCACCTCGACATCCGCGGGTGGAAGGTGCTCGTCAAGGACAACAATGTCAACTACGGCCCGCTGGTTTTCACCGACGCGGCGATCCTGTCCGATCTGCGGAGCGGGACAATCATCACGGTGGCCGCGGACGTGCCCAGCAACGTCAGCTACGACCCGGCGGGCGGAGACTGGTGGATCAGCCTCCGCGCGGGCGCGTCGGGCGACGGGCTCTACATCAGCGCCGTGCCGTTCTCGGTATCGCAGCAGAATTCACAGATCACGATCCTCGACGCCTCCGGCGCGCTCGCCTTCGGCCCGGCGGGTGAGGGGATCTCCCCGATCAGCGGGATCGGCAACGACGAGGTCTTCAAGCTGCAGGAAAATCCGGGCCCGTCCGCCACCCCGTTCTCGACGAACTACGCGGCGGGGTCCACGAGCACCTTTGGCACCCCGAATTCTTGGAGCGGCGGATCGTACTCCCAGGATTTCAGCGTTCTGCGGAGCGTCGTCCCGGGACCGTGCTCGACGGACGCCGCGTGCAACGACGCCAATCCGTGCACGGACGATGCCTGCGTCGGCAGCCGGTGCCAGAACACTCCGAATGCGGCGGCCTGCGACGACGGCGACCCCTACACGACCAACGACGCGTGCGCGAACCGTGTGTGCAGAGGTGAGGCGGCCGCCGGGTCCTGCGTCTCGGACTGCGACTGCGACGACGGGTCGACCTGCACGACGGACTCGTGCGTCTCCCGCGGGTGCGTCAACAGCCTCGCTCCCGAAGGTACTCGCTGCGACGACGCGAATCCCTGCACGGTCGCGGACGCATGCGCGGCCGGGGTCTGCCAGGGGGCGCCCATGAACTGCGATGACCTCGACGCCTGCACGACGGATTCGTGCACGACCGGCGGGTGCTCCCACGCGGTGAACGGCGTCTGCGGGATTGCGGGAAGCGTCCGCTATTACCGAGACGGCGCTGGGGTCGCCGAGCCCAGTTCGAAGCCCGTGCCCCGGGTCGACATCGACATGACCCAGGACCAGGTGGCGGAGGTGTGCACCGACGACGCGGGGGAGTACTCGGTCGGCGACCAGTATGGGTCCGTCACCTGCTCGACCCTCCGGAAGTTCGGCAGCCCTCGCGCCTCGGACCACAACGATGCGATCACTTCGTTCGACGCAACGTTCATCGCGCGCAACGCCGTCGGATTGACTACACTGTCCGGCAATCAGCGGATCGCCGCCGACGTGTCCGGGAACGGCGAGGTCTCGTCCTACGACGCAGCGAAAGTCGCGCAATTCGCCGTGCAGCTGCTCGACCACTTTGAAGTGGCGACAGCGACCGGCTCCGACTGGCGGTTCCTGCGCTGCGATCACTACACCGACGCGGGATACCAGGACTGCGGTGCCCCGGTCTATGTTCACCCGCGGTTGACCGGGACAGTGACCGATGACTTCTACGCGATCCTGTACGGCGACGTGTCCGGGAACTGGTCCGCCGGGGCGTCCCGCGCCGTGTCGGCCGAGGAGATGGCGGCTTCGGAAGATCGCGTGGAGGCGGAGCGTCTGAGGCTCAGCGGCGCCCGCCGGGCGAGCCCTCCGACGCCGACCCGCCTCGCGCTGCTGACGTTGACCGGCTGGCACCAGCCGCTTCCGGCGGGTGCGCAGCGGACGGTGACCGTGGGGCTCCGAAACGGGGACGGCATCGAGGCGTTCGACCTTCGGATCACCTACGACCCGGCGCGCGTGGCCATCCTGGACGTGCACACGGTGGATCTCGGCAATTCGTTCACACTCGCCCAGAACGGGACCCCGGGGGCGTACCGGTGCGGAATGTACGCCGTGTCGCCGATTCGGGGCTCAGGTGCGCTGCTCTCGATCACGGTGCAGGCCAGGCAAAGCCTCGCGGCCACGCGGCCTTTCTCGGTGGACGCCAAGGCCAACGAGGGTCGGATTCCACTCAAGGCGCCTCTCGGTGATGTCGTCCCTGGCAGAAACCACATCCGCCCCAAACATGGCGAGTGAGGGTCGGGAGAGGATGGCGTGACGATCCTCCGGAGGTTCGAAAGCTGGTAGACGCGCCGTTCGGCCGGCGAATCCATGGCCGTTGTGTCCGTCCACCGAATGCTGGTTCTTCCGGAAACGCCCGTCGGGTTCGGGGTGCAGGTTCCCAAGGCATCGATCATCTTACATCGGTGCGACGGAGGTTCTGGGGTGGCGCGGGTGGTGTCGCGCAGATTGAATCTCGGTAAGTTCGGAATGAATTGCTGTCCCACGCGACGAAGACGTAGCCACACGCAGGACATACCGCGAGCGACTCGTAAGCGCCGTCGTTGATGGCCGGAGTCGCCAGATCCGGTTCCGCGACCTGCGCGGTTGCGATGCAAATTCCGGGACTGCATGTCGCGTCATCGAAACAGGTCTTGCCAGAGTCATTGGAGCAGACGGGCAAGGTGGCAATACACAGTCCCTTGCTACTGGTACTACAACCTCCGAAGCCACCATCCGAACTCCAATAGAGTCGCCTCTGGATGGGATCGTAATCGAGCCCGGACCAATCGGCGCATGCGACGTAGTCGGGACAGGGAGGATAGAACTTCGGGTTGGGCAACGTCGGGCTGAGATCGGTATAAACTCCACCACCCATCGCCAGCGTGAATACCCGCGCGCTGGCGTCCTGCTTGCTGACGATGAAGGCCACATTGGACTCGCACCCTGCGCAAGCGAACGGCACTGCAGCCAATCCCTCGGTATTGTTGGTGCCAAGCAGGGATGAGGTATCCCAAAGGTCGATTCGCTGCAGTCCGTCGGTGCTATAGTCGTTGGCCTTCCATGCTGCAAGATCGTAGGATGCCATCCTCCCGCTGGATTCTCCGATACAGTAAAGGACATCGCCCACGATTGCGAGACCTTCGCAGTCACCGCCGTTGCAATCCCCGCAGGCGCCTGATGTGCAGGAACCGCGTAGCGTCCCATCTGGACTGAAGGCGAAATATCCCGAATTCTGGGCGCATCCGATCCAGACGTTCCCGTTGGAATACCATGCGCTGCCCGACTCGTTCCCGCCCGGAACGGAGTAGGAGTTGACGGGTGTCCCGGTTGGGGTGATTGGCGCATGGTACGGAGTACACTGGGCCCTTGCCGGCAGTGCCGCCAATAGGAGCAAGAGCCACGAAAGCGCGCGCATCAGTAGAACTCTCCGAAGAACGTCTCTCTCTCGAGTCCCGTTACCACGTCATCGTCTGCCACTTCCATCATCGAACCCGTACCCGTCGTTTCAGATCGACGACTTCGATCCGGCACCTATGTGGCAGGCTGACTCATCGTTACAGCGCCACTCGACGGCGGCCGGACCGGCTCGGTGGCCGTCGCCGCGGTCCGCCGCCGTCCCGTCGACCCGCCGCCCCCCGAAGGCAGAATATGGAGCCTCCGGAGCTGGAAGGCACCGTTCGCCGCAGTCTCTTGCAGCAAATTCGGATCCGCGCGGCGCGGGTGGCCGGTCCCGACGGCTTGGTATCGTAACGTCTTCGGCATTAGAGAGTTACGGGCGATCCGATATCCGAGAGCTGGCTCCCGCGCGGGCCGGGTGCGATCGCGAGGCCGTATTCCCGATCACGGCAATGCAATCGCGGGTGGACCGCGTCGGCACCGGTCGGGCCCCGTAGACCTCGTCGCCCCCGAGACCGTCAACGCTCAGCCGGTCGTCGACCATCGGCCGGCTGGTCCCGGTGCCGAGGTCGACGAGATAGGGGAGCGTGACGGCGGTCGCGTCCGCGGCCAGCACCGGGAATTGTCCGGGCGCGATCGAGGCCCCCGCAGGGAAGGAGAAATCGTTGCCGTGGACGCCCATCGTGACAACTCGACCTCGGGCCCGGGGCAATGGGCAGGCGTCTCGACCCCGAATTCCAACTGCGATCACACGCTCATCGCGAGAGCGGCGGGTATGGTCTTGGAGTGGGGCCAGGCCCGGGTCTCCACGATCCGTACGCTCCGTCGGCGCGCGCCGGATCCGCGAAATGAAAGTCGTTCGGCGCAAGAATTCGGCCCCAAGGTGGCCGCGCCATCGGTATATTCATGTGCAGAGTTCGAGCCCATCGCGCGAACGGGGGGTTGTGTGCGCAAAATGTTGTTGTCGTCCCTTCTCGGGCTGTTGGTGATCCCTGATGCCGCAGGAGCGACCGTGTCGCTGTGGAATCCCGCGCCGACGGCGTTCGACCGCGGAGGGGGGAGCGGTCTCGACGTCGTCGCGCCGATCCGGCTGAGCCCGGCGGACGGCGTGACGGCGATGGACTTCGTGTTCGACTACGATCCGCGCGTACTGACGGCGCTGAGCGTCCATCGCACCGCCTTCACCCACGGATTCGCGATCGCATCGGACCTCTCCGCCCCGGGACGGGTCGGCGTGTCGCTGAGCGGAGGCCCGGCGCTCTCCGGTTCGGGAGAAGTCGTTTGGGTCCTCTTCCACGTCGATGGAGCGAGCGGCGCCGCGACGGACCTTTCCTGGATTTCGGCCTCGCTCAACGGCGGCGCGATCCCGGCGGACAGGGTGAACGGGCGGATCCAGGTGATCGCCGCGGCGGCGATGGTCACGACCCCGGTGGACTCCAAGGGACCCTTGGGCGGGTCGGTCACGGTGCCGATCGCGGGCGCGCCGACGGACGGCGCGCTGGCGATCGACTTGAAGCTGGTTTTCGATCCTAACGTCGTCTCGGCGCTGGGCGTGGAGACGACCCCGCTGACCGAGTCCATGACCATGACGTACAACGTCGCAAAGCCTGGCGAGGTGATCGTCGGACTGTTCCAGGATCAACCGATCGCGGGTTCCGGCTCGCTGGTGCTGGTCACGTTCCAGGTCGTGGGAGCGGTCGGCGAAAGCACTCCTGTGAATCTCACGCGCGGCGATCTCAACGAGCAGGAAATCCCGACCGTCCTCGGCGACGGCCTGTTCGCGGTCTGCGATGGCGCCGATCACGACGGAGACGGCTTCTCCGGCTGCGGCGGAGACTGCGACGACACGAGAGCGGGGATCCATCCGGGTGCGGTCGAGGTCTGCAACGGCCTCGACGACGACTGCGACGGCGCCATCGACGACGGGATCGCGCCGCCGAGCGGCACGCCGTGGCTTCGGGCGACGAAGACCGGCGAAGCGTCGGAGCTGTCATGGACCGCCGTGCAGGGAGCGACAGGCTACGACATCGTGAAGGGGGACCTCGACGCGCTGCGGAGCGGTGGCGGCGACTTCGCGTCCGCGACGCGCGCCTGCCTGGGAAACGACCTTCCCGGCACGACGATCCAGGACCCCGGCGCGCCCGCGACGGGAGCCGGGTTCTGGCTGCTCAGCCGCGCGGTCAGCTGCGGCGGCGCCGGCACCTACGACTCCGGCGCCCCCAAACAGCATGCCAGCCGCGATGGCGGCATCGCGGCCTCGTCCAACTCCTGCCCCTGAAGCAAGCCGGCGACGCGAACGACGCCGCGATTCCCTCGGAAGGCGGTGGTTTTGGGAAGCTCGTCCGCAGCGAGGAAGCCTCCGGAATGGAGACCCCCGGTCTCGGGTTTCGAGATGGCCCCTCCCCGGCATCTCCCTTCTCCACGACGTGCACCTGAAAAGGACTCCTCGAGATCGGCTCGACTTCGCGATCCGAGGGGTACCGAAGGTGCACCGGCACGGGCGACGGGACCGGGCCCGCCTCGTTTGACCTCGACGCGGGCGGTGAGCTATGATCCCCCGGCTCGTGGGACCGAGAGTTTGCCTCGAAGCTTTGGCCGTGCGGCGCCGAGCGGTTCTCAGAGCGACCGCGAGGAGTTCCGGCACTCCAGTGGTCAAGAGCGTGGGGCTGTAGCTCAGTTGGGAGAGTACTTGACTGGCAGTCAAGGGGTCGTGAGTTCGAATCTCACCAGCTCCACCACGACGTAGGCGGCAAGCGCCGAATCAACCCCACGAAAACCAGAGGGCGGCGCCCGTGTGGGCGCCGCCGCGCTGTCAACGGTGAGTCGAGCCGGCGGGCACGCTATCGCGCACCCGCCGATCGACGAATCAAGGACAGGCGTTCTGCGAGGCCGCGATGGCGGCGTCGCGCGATCCGTTCTGAGACGGCTCGCCGTCATCGAACGTTCCGGTCCCGCAGGGGTCGTACGCGCGGATCAGGAACCAGTCCGCGTCCCCCTCGGCCGGGACGTGGGTGTCGGAGATGAACGGGTCGGTGATGTGGTTGCCGAGGCAGATGTCGGTGGCGGGTGTGAACCCGCTGCCGATCAGCATGGAGAGCGTTCCCCGGACCACGTCGTAGCCGGTCGCTCCGATCGGGGCGGTCCAGCTCAGGTCGTTGACGTTCCCGAAGGCGAGCCCGCCCGTGACGCCGGGCCCCGGGACCGGCGCGCCGCTGACGCAGACGCCGGTCTGGCAGGTGTCACCCGCGGTGCAAGCGTTGCCGTCCTCGCACGCCGTTCCGTCCTGCTTGGCCGGAATCGAGCAGGCGCCCGTGCCGGTGTCGCAGACGCCCGCGTCGTGGCACTGATCGAGAGGCGTGCAGACGACCGGGTTGGACCCGATGCAAGCACCGGCCTGGCACGTGTCGGTCTGGGTGCAGAGATCGCCGTCGTTGCAGGCGGCGCCTTCCTGCTTCGCGGGGTTGGAGCAGAGGCCCGTGCCGGTGTCGCAGACGCCCGCGTCGTGGCATTGATCGAGCGCGGTGCAGACGACCGGGCTCCCGGCGACGCAGGCGCCGGCCTGGCAGGTGTCGGTCTGGGTGCAGGCGTTGCCGTCGTTGCAGGCCGCGCCGTTCAGCTTCGCGGGATTGGAGCACACGCCGGTGCCGGTGTCGCAGACGCCCACGTCGTGGCATTGATCGAGCGGGGTGCAGACGACCGGGTTCCCGCCGGCGCAAGCGCCGGCCTGGCAGGTGTCGGTCCGCGTGCAGGCGTTGCCGTCGTCGCAGGCCGCGCCGCTCGCCAGCCTGGACGCGGAGATCTCGTTGCTGTAAGCGGATTGGGTGACGCCGCCCGCGTCGCACGCTCCGGTGACCACGTAGACGTAGGTCGTCCCCGCCACGGCCGTCGTGTCGGCGTAAGCCGTGCCCGTCACCGGCATGCCCGCCAGCTTCGTGTACGGGCCGCCCGAGGCCGTGCCGCGGTACACGTTGTAAGAGGACGTCGATCCGGTCCCCGCGGACCACATCAGGTTCGCGGCGGCGCAGTCGCCCGCGGCGCCGACCAGGCTGGGCGCCCCGGGGGCGGTGCAGCCGGTGCCGGTCGTGCACGAGCCGCCCACCTGGGCGTTGTTGACCGTCACCGTGTCCACGTACCACCCCGTCGCCGTGACGGAGCTGTCGTCTCCCTCGTGCCACCTGAGCTGGATGGTCTTGGCGAGCAGGCTGGCGTCCCCGCCCAGGTTCACCGTCACCTGGGTCAAGGTGCCGACGGTCCCCGCGCACCAGGCGCGCTTGCCCGCGAGGGGGTTCGAGTAGCTTGAGTTGACCGTGCCCGTGTAGCCGCCGGCGGTGAAGTCGGTCGCCGGCACCACGGTCCAGGTCGTGCCGTTGGTCGAGTACTCGAGCGTGGCGCCGTCGTAGCAGGACGACACCGAGCCCTCGAAAGCGTAGGTGTGCCAGAAGGTCAGGGTCGTGGACGCGCCGACGCCGAAGGAAGGGCTCGTCAGGACCTTGTCCGAGACGGCCCCGATGTCCTGCGCGAACCAGGAGTGCGTCCCGTCGTGCTTCTGCGCCGTGGACCAGGTCCAGTTCGTGGAGCCGGAGACGGCGCTGTGGGTCCAACCCGCCAGGTCGAACCCGCCGCCCGACAGCGAGCCCTCGAACGTGTCCGTCCAGCTCGAGGTCGTGACGGGGCCCGTGGGCACGCCGGACTTCTGGACGGTATTGGCGTCCTCCACCGCGTTGCTCAGGTCCACCGCGCGAACCACGTAGTAATAGGCCGTGTTGTAAACGATCCCGACCGCGTCGGCGTAGGACGTCGCCATGACGCCGGTGGCGATCTGATTGGCCGGGGCCGGCGTGAAGCCCGAGGTGGTGCTGCGGTAGACGTTGTATGCGAGCGTCCCCGAGCAGACGGACGTCCCGGCGCTCCAGCTCAGGTTCAGCGTGCAGGTGTTGTTCCCGGGATTCGCCACGGCCGCCAGGCCCGCGAACGTCGGGGCCAGCAGGCACCGTCCCGTGGCGAGTGCGTTCACCTCGTTCGAGCTCACCGAGTAGCAGGAGACCCCGTCGGTGGACTTCACCACGTAGTAGTACCGCGTGCCGCCGCTCACCGTGTCATCGTGATAGGTGTACGAGGGACCGAGACCGACTCCCGGGCTGGAATCGGGCACGGTCGCGATCTGGGTGTAGGGGCCTCCGGTGGTCGTGGAGCGGTAGACGAGGTACTGGGTGATGGAGGAGGTGGCCGAATCGTCCCAGCTCACGTCGATCCGGTTGTCCTGGGGGACCGACGCCGAGGTGGTCGGGGCCGCCGGGACGGAGAGGCACCCGCACGCGTCGAACTTCATCGCGGCGACCCTCGTGGCTCCCGAGCCGCCGTACTCGGTGGTGAACCAGAACGTGCAATCGTCGGTGGGATCCACGCCGATACCGGCGTAGTCGCCCCAGCGCTCGTTGTTCGTCTTCGAGGTCGTGGCGTCCTGGATCACGTACTCGCCCTGGGGCATGGTGCCCGGCGTGTCCGTCGACAGGCGCCCCTTGTAGTAGATCGAGGGATAGTAGGGGGCGGAACCGCCGGTGCGAGTGTAGCCGATCGCGATGTTGCCCGAGCCGTCCATCGCGATCGAGCCCACCGAGCGGTGCACGCCGCTCTCGCCGCCCACGACCCCCTCCTGGAACAGGCTCCACGCCCCGGCCCCGACCTTCCGCAGCTCGAACCACCTCAGCGCGGAATGGTCCGTTCCGTCCACGTCCTCGACGAACGTGCCGACCAGCGACTGATGGTCCCCGAAGTTCCGGTACTGGAACGGGTGATGGAGCGGCTCGCGGATCGGGTCGATCTTCTGGGTGGTGCCGGGCTGGGGCATGCAATTCCAGATGCTCCCCATCCCGCACAGCGTCATGTCGTAGTCGCCCATGTGGAGAGAGGTGAGCTGGGTCAGCGTCGAGTTCGCGGGGGTCGCCCAGTCGATGCTGAGCGCCCACAGCTCCATGAAGTCGTAGGTCGGCGTGCTGGCGCCGTCCTGCGCCTCGTCGTCGCGCGGCCGGGCGAAGATCGCGGGCTCGCCGTTGGGGGGAGGCGTGTTTCCCTGCACCGTGCCCGGCAGCACCAGCTGGAAGCCCGAGTTCGGCAGGTCGGTGACGGTGAATTTCTGGAACGTCGCGGGCAGCCCGGCGAGCATCTTCGCCCGGTCGAAGGCGAAGAGGTCGTGGCCGGTCGAGCCGGCGTTGGCGCCCATGATGTAGGATCCGGCGTTCCCGTTCTGTGGCCAGACGCCGTACTTGGGATAGTCGGTGAGGCCGCTCTCCACCGCGAACGTGTACGCGTAGTAGGTTCCCGTGGGGTCGCCGGACGTCGAGACGTAGACGCAGACGCTGCCACCGCTGCTGGGCAGCTCGGTGATGAGCCAGCGGTCGGCCATCCGGTCGTAGTTGACGACCGGATCGCAGAAGCCGCTGCTGCACGGCGAGGCGGTCGCCAGCGACTGCAGCGTGAAGATCTTCGCGTTGGCTCCGGTGCTCTTGTTCAGCACCTCGACGGTCGAGACCGACTGGTTGACCGACTGGACGAAGTAAGTCGGGCCCACGTCGCCGTTGCAGTCGGGGGGCGAGGCGCTGGAGGTCTGGCCGGCGTAGTTGTGCACGGGAGTCCCGAAGGCGTCGGGGAGCTTGGGGCCTTCGAGCTGCTCCAGCTGCAGGAGGGGGTCCACCTGCGGCTTGATCGGGTAGAGGACGGGGATGAAGCCGAAGTCGTCGCGCCGCTTCATCTCGAGACCGAACAGGTTGGGGTCGGGCTTCCAGTCGGGCAGGTCCTTCACCGCCGGCGTGATGATCGGCACGACCGGCTCGCTCACGTAGACCGGTCCGGTCGGCGGGTCGGCGGGCGGCTTCTCCTGGGCCATGGCGAACGCCGGAAGCAGAGCCAGCATCAACGCGCCCAGGAATAGGGCCGTTCTCGTCCTCGTCATCGTTCTCCCCCTCGTTTCCCTAGTCACCGTCGTCTTCCTCCTCGCCGTCCGATTCGATCTTGGCGGGGACGGAAGTCCGCCAAGAGTCCGACAGCGCGATGGCCGCCGCTCGGACGTACTTGTTCTCCGAAGCCGCCGCCGATTTCAGAAGGTCCCCGTCGAGGGGCCTGAGCAGCGCCTCCCCGATCTCGACGTAGTCGATGTCGGCGCGATTCACCTTCACCAGGTAGCCGCCCTGCACCGGGGCTCCGGGGTTGAACGGCTCGGCCCTCCGCGCCTTGTTGCCGCGGTACGTCTTCCTGAACAGGACCTCGTCCCCCTCGCGGATCGCGAGGCCCACGCTCTCCATGAGCACCTTCCCCTTCGCGGGCTGCTCCTTCCCCTCGTCCCGTTCCTTGATGTAGCGCCGCTCGTCGGTCGAGATCCGGCAGTCGAGGTCCAGCCGGCCGTAGTGCTTCACGATCACGGGATCGAGGAGGATCCTGCGGACCTCCACGTTCCTGGGATCGGCGACCTGCCCCTCGATCTCGACGGTCCTGTCGAGCGCCGCCTTCAGGAGGTCCGGATCCGCTGCGGCCTCGAGGACGTGCCTCAGGACCTCCGGATCGGAGAGCCCCCGAATCGCCTGCAGCCGCATTGATTAACCGACCTTCGCGTTCGGCGATCAGGCCTACGGACTTTAGAGCTGCAAGCAGCGTAACAACTCGGTTTTCGGAAATACTAGTCGCCCTCGCGAGCGCCGCCGCCGAGTTGATTCCTCCCTCGATGCGCGTAAACAAGTCCAAATCGAGCGCGGCGAAGAGCGCCTTCGACGCCATAAAGCCATAAGTGATGGCGGAAATGTCGTGTACATCCTCGATCTGCTTGATCGGCTCCGATGGCGTCATCAACGTATCACCTCACCATAAGTACAATTCGGCCTGCGACCGACCGCTTTTCGATCGCACTCATCGCCTCGGCCGCCCGCTCCAGAGGCAGCACGCGATCAATGCGCGGCCGAAGCTTTCCTTCGCTGACCCATTGCAAGAGCTTGTCTGCAGCGCGTGAACTCTGATCCGGAAAGCGGTCTGCCCAAGCGCCGGTGAAGACGCCAACTATCGAATAGTTCTTCACCAGGGGTAGATTCATGGGAAGAGACGGCACCTCTCCACCGGCAAAGCCGATCGGCAATAGCCTTCCATTCCACCGCATGAGCCGAGCCAATGTCCCAAACAGTTCGCCACCCACATTGTCGATGCAGACGTCAAGTCCTTCGCCTGTGGTCAGCACTTTGACTCGATCACGCACATCATCTTTGGAATAATCTATGACCGCCTCGGCTCCGTAGTCGCGGACTATCGATGCTTTGGCGGCGCTGCCTACAGCACCAATGACGCGGGCACCGAGCAAGTGGGCCAGCTCGACACAGGCAAGACCGACTCCACCGGATGCGCCTGTTACCAGGACAGTTTCGCCCGGTTCAACTCGGGCGCGGTCCACCAGCGCGTAGTAGGCCGTCAAATAAATATGCAACACCGTCGAACCTACAATAAAATCAACGTTGTCGGGCAGGCGACTCGTTCGGCTGGCCTTCGCAACCATTTGCTCTGCGAAGCCGCCATACCATCCTTCACAAGCAACGCGATCGCCCGGACGAAATCGATCGACCTGACTGCCGACGACCACAACCAACCCGGCAGCATCCGTCCCCGGCACATAAGGGAGGGTCGGCCGCATTTGGTAGCCCCCCGAGATCATCAGATAGTCCATGTAGCTTACCGAGGCCGCGTGCACATCGATCAGCACTTCGTCAGGCTTTGGGCGCGGCTCGGAGGTCTCGCCAATGATCAGGGACTTGATCCCTTCGAACGCTGTGCAAAGGACGGCGCGCATTCATGCCTCCGGCCGCGCGTGCGTATTGAGGAGCCTTCCCGGAACGTAGGGTCGTACAGTGCTTCCATCTGCCCCAACAAGGCTCGGCACCATTAAACAGGCTATCTCATCTTGTGTCGTTCGACTGCATCTTTTGTTCAAACC